>NZ_LIRL01000647.1 GCF_001419795.1 Streptomyces niveiscabiei | reverse complement strand
AGATGTGTATAAGAGGACAGTCACAGCCCTGACCCTCGCCAGCCTCTTCGCGATGTCCGCAGCGACCCTGACGAGGCTCCTCGACACCTGATCCACCCCCAACACCCCTGAACGTCCCGCCCGTTCGCCGACCCCGCAGCGGACGGACGGGACTGCCAACCCCCACCGCTCCCGCGCGCGAAGCCGAGCTCTACGCCGAAGCAGCCGCCCACCTGATGAGCAGAGGGGTTCAGGTGCTCCCTCTCGACACCAGCCACGTCACCCCATCGGACGTTGCACACCGAATCGCCGACGCCATCCCGGCTCTGCCGATAGCGTCGATCGCCTCGACCACCCGCCCAACCCCCCAGGAAACATGAGCGGACAACCGGCACAGCCCGTCATCGACACGCACGTCATCCTCCGCGATGGCGCCAAGATCCTCTTCTCGCAGCGCGGCGGCCCCTACGGTCGCGGCCGATGGCACATGCCGTCCGGCAAGCTCGACCAGGGCGAATCCCTGACCGATGGTGCCGCCCGCGAGCTGTACGAGGAGACCGGCGTCAGCGTGGACCCGGCTCACTTGCGCCTGGTCCATACCGTCCACCATCGGCAGGACGCTCGGACGGAGCGCATCGGCTTCTTCTTCGAGGCCACCGAATGGGAAGGGCAGCCCGTCAACAAGGAACCGGAGAAGTGCCTCGCACTCGAATGGTTCACCATCCACGACCTGCCCGACGACATCATCGAGTACCCCGAGGCGGGCCTGCGCGGCTACCTCGACGGCCGCAGCCCCCTCGCGGAGCACGGCTGGCAGCAGTAGACCAACGCCCAGATGATCCCCCCGAGTTCTGTCTAGGCTCCCCTCATGCTGTCCCTGGAGCGCCTCCGAGCCGACCACGCCCCCGCCCTGCTCACCTTCGAGCTGGAGAACCGCGCCTACTTCGCCCGAACCATCCCCGACCGGGGCGACGACTACTTCCGGGAGTTCGACGACCGACTCACCGGCCTGCTCGCCGAGCAGGAAGAGGGCGTATGCCACTTCCACGTACTGCTGAGCGGCGAGGAAGTGGCAGGGAGGGTCAACCTCGTGGACGTAGAGGACGGCCTAGCCGAACTGGGCTACCGAGTGGGACAGCGCTGGACCGGGCAAGGAGTCGCGACGAGGGCCGTCGGCGAGGTATGCCGGCTGGCGCGAGAAACGTACGAGCTCCGAGGCCTCTTCGCAGGGACGGCCGTAGAGAACCGAGCCTCACGGACCGTCCTGGAGCGAAACGGATTCGTGACCACCGGCGCCACCGAGCACGGCGGACTCCACTACGAGCTCGCGCTCATCTGAGCGGGGTTCATCACGATCAGGTTTCAGCCACTGGCTGAAGACTTGCCCGCCGGGCATGTAATCGATTCCAATCGTGTTGACACGTCGATGTAATCGATTCCACGAGGAGGTGGGGCGGCTATGGCGAGCATCAAGGATGTTGCGGCCGAAGCGGGAGTGTCGGTCGCCACGGTGTCGCGTGTCCTGAACGAGCACCCCTCGGTGAGCGCGGACGCGCGGACGAAGGTGCTGGCGGCCGTCGAGGCGCTGGGATACCGGCCGAACGCCGTCGCGCGCTCCCTGCGTACCGATCAGACCCGCACCTTGGGCCTCGTGATCAGCGACGTGCTGAACCCGTACTTCACGGAGCTGGCAAGGTCCGTGGAGGAAGAGGCGCGGGCGCTCGGCTACAGCGTGATCATCGGGAACGCGGACGAGCGACCGGACCTCCAGGACCACCACGTACGGACGCTGCTGGACCGCCGTATCGACGGCCTGCTGGTCTCGCCCACCGACGGCGGATCGCCGCTGATGCTGGACGCCGCCCGGGGCGGGACGCCGATGGTGTTCGTGGACCGCTGGATCCCCGGCGTGGACGTACCCGTCGTGCGGTCGGACGGGCGCGCGGCCGTCCGGGATCTCGTCGCGCACCTGCACCGGCTGGGCCACCGCAGGCTCGCGATCATCGCCGGGCCGGCGGCCACCACGACCGGCCAGGAGCGCGTCGAGGCGTTCCGGGAGGCGCTCGCACAGTGCGGGCTCGATCTGCCGGACCGGTACATCGGCCAGGGCGACTTCCAGGCCGAGAGCGGACGCCGGGTCACCGAGGGCTTCCTCGACCTCGCCGAACCCCCGCAGGTCGTGTTCGCGGCGGACAACCTGATGGCGCTGGGCGCCCTGGACGCCGTACGCGCGCGCGGGCTGCGCGTGCCGGACGACATCGCGCTCGCCGCGTTCGACGACATCCGCTGGTTCGTGCACACGGACCCGCCGATCACCGCGATCTCGCAGCCCACGGACGAGCTGGGGCGGGCCGCCGTCCGCGCGCTCGTGGACCGCATCGAGGGGCGGGCGCCGCAGTCGGTGACGCTCCCCGCCCGTCTCGTCGTTCGCCGCTCGTGCGGCGAGAACCCCGTAACGAACAGGAGCCAGTCGTGAGCAACGCGGACGAGTTGCTGCGCATCGAGGGCATCAGGAAGACCTTCCCCGGGGTGGTCGCGCTGGACCGCGTCGACTTCGACCTGAGGCGGGGCGAGGTCCATGTGCTGCTCGGTGAGAACGGCGCGGGAAAGAGCACGCTGATCAAGATGCTCTCCGGCGCGTACACACCGGACGAGGGCCGCATTCTGGCGGGCGGCGAGGAGGTGCGCATCCATGGTGCGCAGGACTCCGAGCGGCTCGGGATCGCCACGATCTACCAGGAGTTCAACCTCGTCCCCGACCTGACGGTCGCCGAGAACATCTTCCTGGGCCGCCAGCCGCGCAAGTACGGGATGATCGACCGCAAGAAGATGGAGGCGGACGCCGAGGTGCTGCTCGCACGCGTCGGCGTCAACGTCTCGCCCCGCGCGCGGGTGCGTGAACTCGGCATCGCCCGGCTCCAGATGGTCGAGATCGCCAAGGCGCTGAGCCTCGACGCGCGCGTACTGATCATGGACGAGCCGACGGCCGTGCTGACCTCCGAGGAGGTCGAGAAGCTGTTCGTCATCGTGCGCAAGCTGCGCGAGGACGGCGTCGGGATCGTCTTCATCACGCACCACCTGGAGGAGATCGCCGCGCTCGGGGACCGGGTGACGGTCATCCGGGACGGCAAGTCGGTCGGCCAGGTGCCCGCCTCCACGCCGGAGGAGGAACTCGTACGGCTGATGGTGGGCCGGTCCATCGAGCAGCAGTACCCGCGCGAGCGGGCCGACACGGGCGCCGCGCTGCTGTCCGTGGAGGGGCTGACGCGGGACGGCGTCTTCCACGACGTCACCTTCGAGGTGCGCGCGGGTGAGGTCGTCGGTATCGCCGGTCTCGTCGGCGCGGGTCGTACCGAGGTGGTACGCGCCGTATTCGGGGCGGACCCGTA
The DNA here is from genome assembly GCF_001419795.1 of Streptomyces niveiscabiei. GTDB lineage: Bacteria > Actinomycetota > Actinomycetes > Streptomycetales > Streptomycetaceae > Streptomyces > Streptomyces niveiscabiei. The sequence continues at coordinate 8,566 of NZ_LIRL01000647.1, read as the reverse complement.
CGACCACGGTACGGTCCGGGTCTCCGGGTCCTCCCTCAAGCGTCACGACGTCGTCGCCGCCATGGCCGCGGGCATCGGTCTAGTACCTGAGGACCGCAAGGGCCAGGGCCTCGTGCTCGACCAGTCGGTCGAGGAAAACCTCGGACTCGTCACTCTCAGGTCTGCCACCAAAGGGGGGATCGTCGACCTCAAGAGCCAGCACGACGACGCCGCCCGGATCGCCGGGCAGCTCGGCGTGCGGATGGCGGGGCTCGGCCAGCAGGTGCGCACGCTGTCCGGCGGCAACCAGCAGAAGGTCGTCATCGGCAAGTGGCTCCTGGCCGACACGAAGGTGCTGATCCTCGACGAGCCGACGCGCGGGATCGACGTCGGCGCCAAGGTCGAGATCTACCAGCTGATCAACCAGCTGACGGCCGCCGGGGCGGCCGTCCTCATGATCTCCAGCGATCTGCCCGAGGTGCTCGGTATGAGCGACCGGGTGCTGGTGATGGCACAGGGCCGCATCGCGGGCGAGCTGTCCGCCGACCAGGCCACGCAGGACGCGGTCATGTCGCTGGCCGTGAGCAACCCCACTACCGAACTGGAGGCCCCCCGTGGCCGCTGAAACGCTCAAGAGCGGTACGGGCGCCGGTGGCGCCGCGGCGGTGCGCCGCCTGCTGCTCGACAACGGCGCGCTGACCGCGCTGATCGTCCTCGTCGTCGCCATGTCGGCGCTGTCGGGCGACTTCCTGACCACCGACAACCTGCTCAACGTCGGTGTCCAGGCGGCCGTGACCGCCATCCTCGCCTTCGGCGTCACCTTCGTGATCGTCTCGGCGGGCATCGACCTGTCGGTGGGTTCGGTGGCCGCCCTGTCGGCGACCGTGCTGGCGTGGACCGCCACCTCGCACGGGGTACCGGTGGCCATCGCGGTACTGCTGGCACTCGCGACGGGTATCGCCGCCGGTCTGATAAACGGCTTCCTGATCTCGTACGGCAAACTGCCGCCGTTCATCGCGACGCTCGCCATGCTGTCGGTGGCGCGCGGGCTCGCGCTGGTCATCTCGGACGGGTCGCCGATCGCGTTCCCCGACTCGATCTCCCACCTGGGCGACACGCTCGGCGGGTGGCTGCCGGTGCCGGTGCTCGTGATGGTGGCCATGGGTCTCATCGCCGCGTTCGTCCTGGGGCGTACGTACATCGGCCGTTCGATGTACGCCATCGGTGGTAACGAAGAAGCGGCACGCCTGTCGGGCCTGCGGGTGAACCGGCAGAAGCTCGCGATCTACGCCCTGTCCGGCGTCTTCGCCGCCATCGCCGGTGTCGTCCTCGCCTCCCGGCTCTCCTCCGCGCAGCCGCAGGCCGCCAGCGGGTACGAACTGGACGCCATCGCCGCCGTCGTCATCGGCGGCGCGTCCCTCGCCGGGGGTACGGGTAAGGCCTCGGGCACGCTGATCGGCGCGCTGATCCTCGCGGTGCTGCGCAACGGGCTGAACCTGCTGAACGTCTCCGCGTTCTGGCAGCAGGTCGTCATCGGTGTCGTCATCGCGCTGGCGGTGCTGCTGGACACGGTCCGGCGCAAGGCCGGGGCGGCGCCGACGGCGATCGGGGCGCCCGGCGGGGGCAAGGGGAAGCAGGCCGCCACGTACGGGGTCGCGGCGGTCGTGACCGTCGCGGTCGTGGGGGCCACGTCGTTCCTGCACAACGACTCGACGTCCGACAACCAGAAGATCGGGCTCTCGCTCTCCACGCTCAACAACCCGTTCTTCGTGCAGATCCGGTCCGGTGCGCAGGCCGAGGCGAAGAAGCTGGGCGTCGACCTCACCGTCACCGACGCGCAGAACGACGCCTCCCAGCAGGCCAACCAGCTCCAGAACTTCACCAGTTCGAACCTCGGCGCGATCATCGTCAACCCGGTGGACTCGGACGCGGCCGGCAACTCCGTGAAGGCCGCGGACAAGGCGAAGATCCCCGTCATCGCCGTCGACCGCGGTGTCAACAAGGCCGACGTGAACGCGCTCGTCGCCTCCGACAACGTCGCCGGCGGCGAGCAGGCCGCGAAGACCATCGCCGAGAAGCTCGGCGGCAGCGGGAAGATCGTCATCCTCCAGGGGCAGGCGGGTACGTCCGCCGCGCGCGAGCGCGCCGAGGGCTTCGCCAAGGGGCTCAGGGCGTACCCCGGTATCCAGGTCGTCGCGCAGCAGCCGGCCGACTTCGACCGCACCAAGGGGCTCGACGTGATGTCGAACCTGCTCCAGGCGCACCCGGACGTGCAGGGCGTCATCGCCGCGAACGACGAGATGGCGCTCGGCGCGGTCAAGGCGCTCGGGTCCAAGGCCGGGAAGTCCGTCCAGGTCGTCGGGTTCGACGGAACTCCCGACGGGCTCAAGGCGGTTGAGCAGGGGACGCTGTACGCGTCCGTCGCCCAGCAGCCGTCGCAGCTCGGGAGGATCGCCGTCGACAACGCGCTCAAGGCGATCAAGGGCGAGAAGGTCGAGGAGACGATCAAGGTGCCGGTGAAGGTGGTCACGAAGGAGAACGTGGCCGGGTTCAGCGGCTGAGGTGAGCGGAGTGGCCGGGGCGCGGGTGCGTGCCCCGGCCGCTTCGGTGGTTCGGCCGGTTGTGCGATCCGTTCTGATTGGGGAGTTTCATGTACGACTACGACCTGCTGGTCGTCGGGTCGGCCAACGCCGATCTCGTGATCGGCGTCGAGCGCAGGCCCGGCGCCGGGGAGACGGTGCTCGGCTCGGACCTCGCCGTCCACCCCGGCGGCAAGGGGGCCAACCAGGCGGTCGCCGCCGCACGGCTCGGCGCGCGTACGGCGCTGCTCGCGCGGGTCGGGGACGACGCGAACGGGCGGCTGCTGCTGGAGTCGCAGCAGGGCGCCGGGGTCGACACGGTGGGCGTGCTGGTGGGCGGGGCGCCGACCGGCGTCGCGCTGATCACCGTCGACCCGTCCGGGGACAACAGCATCGTCGTGTCACCCGGCGCCAACGGCCGGCTGACACCTCAGGACATCCGCTCCGCCGGGTCCCTGCTCCACGCCTCACGGGTCGTCTCCGCGCAGCTGGAGATCCCGCTGGAGTCCGTCATCGAGGTCGTGCGCCAACTGCCCTCCGGTACGCGGTTCGTGCTGAACCCCTCGCCCGCGCAGGCGCTGCCCGCCGAGGTGTTGGCCGCGTGCGATCCACTCATCGTCAACGAGCACGAGGCCCGGGTGATCCTCGGCGGCGGCTCGATCGGCGACGATCCCACCGAGTGGGCACGGGAGTTGCTCGCGAGCGGGCCCAAGTCGGTTGTGGTGACGCTGGGTTCGGAGGGGGCGTTGGTGGCTTCCGCCGAGGAGGGCGTCACGCGCGTCGCTTCCGTCAAGGTCGATGCCGTCGACACGACAGGCGCCGGGGACTCCTTCACGGCCGCGCTGGCCTGGAAGTTGGGTGCGGGTGAGTCCCTCGCGGACGCCGCCGCCTACGCGGCCCGCGTCGGCGCGGTCGCGGTGACGCGGAGGGGCGCGCAGGAGTCGTTCCCGACGGCGGAGGAGGTCGACGCTCTGTGAAGAAGGGTGGGATTCTGAATCGCCATCTCGCCGGGGCCATCGCCGAGTTGGGGCACGGGGACGGGGTGCTCGTGTGCGACGCGGGGATGCCGATTCCGGACGGGCCCCGAGTGGTCGACCTCGCGTTCCGGGCGGGGGTGCCGTCGTTCGAGGACGTACTCGCCGGGCTGCTCGACGAGTTGGTCGTCGAGGGGGCGGTCGCGGCGGAGGAGGTCCGGGAAGCGAACCCCGGTGCGGACGGGTTGCTGGCCGGTTCCTTCGCGGAGCTGTCCTACGTCTCGCACGAGAAGCTGAAGGAACTCAGCGCCGGGGCGCGGCTGGTGGTGCGCACCGGGGAGGCACGGCCGTACGCGAACGTGCTGCTGCGGTGCGGGGTGTTCTTCTAGGTCCGCTTCTCGGTGGAAATGCTTCGAGGGGCCCCGTCCGTCGACCGGGCCCCTCGGCGTTTCCCCCTCCATGCCGGAACCCTCGCGATCCCCCCAGATCCCCCTCCAAGGTTCCGACGCACAGTACGACCGCCCTGGACGGGAAAGGGTTGTACGCCTCCCTGAAGATTTTTCCGCCTCCCAACGCCTCCGGCCCGCGCGGCAGCCAACCGTGGCAAAGGGCCCTCCCATCACCAGACGGAAGGACCCTCACCCACACTCACACCACCCGGCGTATTCGCCGAAGGCTAACGCTCCTCGACCGGGACGAAGTCCCGCTCCACCACGCCCGTGTAGATCTGCCGAGGACGCCCGATCCGCGAACCCGGCTCCTTGATCATCTCGTGCCACTGGGCGATCCACCCCGGCAGACGCCCCAGCGCGAACAGCACCGTGAACATCTCCGTCGGGAAGCCCATGGCCCGGTAGATGAGCCCGGTGTAGAAGTCGACGTTGGGGTACAGGCTCCGCGACACGAAGTAGTCGTCGGAGAGCGCGTGCTCCTCAAGCTTGAGCGCGATGTCGAGCAGCTCGTCGGACTTGCCGAGCGCGGAGAGGACATCGTGGGCCGCGGCCTTGATGATCTTCGCGCGGGGGTCGAAGTTCTTGTAGACCCGGTGCCCGAAGCCCATGAGCCGGACGCCGTCCTCCTTGTTCTTCACCTTGCGGATGAAGGAGTCGACGTCGCCACCGCTCGCCTGGATGCCTTCGAGCATCTCCAGGACGGACTGGTTGGCGCCACCGTGGAGGGGCCCCCACAGCGCGTTGATGCCCGCGGAGATGGACGCGAACATGTTCGCCTGCGACGACCCGACGAGCCGGACCGTCGAGGTCGAACAGTTCTGCTCGTGGTCGGCGTGCAGGATGAGCAGCTTGTCGAGCGCGGCGACGACGACCGGGTCGAGGTCGTAGTCCTGGGCCGGCACGGAGAACGTCATCCGCAGGAAGTTCTCGACGTACCCGAGGTCGTTGCGCGGGTAGACGAACGGATGCCCGACGGACTTCTTGTACGCGTACGCCGCGATGGTCGGAAGCTTCGCGAGCAACCGGATCGTCGAGAGATTGCGCTGCTTCTCGTCGAACGGATTGTGGCTGTCCTGGTAGAACGTCGACAGCGCGGAGACGACGGACGACAGCATCGCCATCGGGTGCGCGTCGCGCGGGAACCCCTTGTAGAAGTTCTTGACGTCCTCGTGCAGCAGCGTGTGCTGCGTGATGTCGCTCTTGAACACGGCGAGCTCGTCGACGGTCGGCAGCTCACCGTTGATCAGCAGGTAGGCCACCTCCAGGAACGTGGAGCGCTCGGCCAGCTGCTCGATCGGGTAACCCCGATAGCGCAGGATGCCCGCCTCACCGTCGAGGTAGGTGACCGCGGATTTGTACGCGGCGGTGTTGCCGTAGCCGCTGTCGAGTGTCACGAGACCGGTCTGGGCGCGGAGCTTCCCGATGTCGAAGCCCTTGTCACCGACGGTGCTGTCGATCACCGGGTAGGTGTACTCGCCGTCGCCGTACCGCAGTACTACAGAGTTGTCGCTCACGTCTTCCCTCACCGACGTTGTGCCTCATCTTCGAGGTTGCCCTGACTGTCTCTACCATCCCCCATTTGGCGCAGGAGAGTGCACTCGGGGTCGGCCATCGGGCGTGTCGGCGGCACTCAGTGCCGCCAACTTGTTCATCCTGCCGCCTTTGTTCCGCTTCCGGAAGTGCTCTGTGACCTTCGTGACTCATTTGATCGATCATTTTTTCCCACGACTTCACAGGGTAGGCGCGCGAGGGGTCATGCCTCCGGTGCACCCGCTCACCCGTTCGCCAGCCTGAAGTCCAGCGCCGTGCACCGCCTCCCGGCGGAGACCGTCCGGACGGCCTGCCCGATCGCCTTGCGCGAGCCCACGAGCACGACCAGCCGCTTCGCGCGCGTGACGGCCGTGTAGAGCAGGTTCCGCTGGAGCATCATCCATGCCCCCGTCGTGACGGGAATCACAACGGCGGGATACTCGCTGCCCTGCGACCGGTGGATGGTGACGGCGTACGCGTGCGCCAGTTCGTCCAGCTCGTCGAAGTCGTACGGCACCTCCTCGTCCTCGTCCGTCAGCACGGTGAGGCTCTGTTCCACCGGGTCGAGTGAGGTGATGACGCCGACGGTCCCGTTGAAGACCCCGTTGGCCCCCTTGTCGTAGTTGTTGCGCACCTGCGTGACCTTGTCCCCGACCCGGAACACCCGCCCCCCGAACCGCCGTTCGGGTACGTCGGGCCGGCCGGGCGTGATGACCTGCTGGAGCAGCCCGTTGAGGTTCCCGGCGCCCGCTGGCCCCCGGTGCATCGGCGCGAGGACCTGGACGTCGCGCCGCGGATCGAGCCCGAACTTCGCCGGGACGCGCCGCGCGGCCACGTCCACCGCGAGCTTCCCCGCCTCCTCCGTGTCGTCCTCGACGAACAGGAAGAAGTCCTTCATCCCGTCGGTCACCGGATGCTGCCCGGCGTTGATCCGGTGCGCGTTGGTCACCACCCCCGACTGCTGGGCCTGCCGGAACACGCGCGTCAGCCGCACCGCCGGCACCGGCCCGCCCTCGGCGAGCAGATCCCGCAGCACCTCGCCCGCGCCGACGCTCGGCAGCTGGTCGACGTCCCCCACGAACAGCAGGTGCGCGCCCGGAGGCACGGCCTTGACGAGCTTGTTGGCGAGCAGCAGGTCCAGCATCGACGCCTCGTCGACGACGACCAGGTCCGCGTCCAGCGGCCGGTCCCGGTCGTACGCCGCGTCCCCGCCCGGCTTCAGCTCCAGCAGCCGGTGCACGGTCGACGCCTCCGCGCCGGTCAGCTCCGCGAGCCGCTTCGCCGCGCGCCCGGTCGGCGCGGCCAGCAGCACCTTGGCCCGCTTCGCGCGCGCCAGCTCCACGATCGACCGCACGGTGAACGACTTCCCGCACCCCGGCCCGCCCGTCAGCACCGCGACCTTCTCGCTCAGCGCGAGCCGGACGGCCGCCTCCTGCTCGGGCGCCAGCTCCGCGCCCGTACGCCGCTTCAGCCACTCCAGCGCCTTGTCCCAGACGACGTCCCTGAACGCGGGCATCCGGTCCTCGCCGGTGCGCAGCAGCCGCAGCACCTGTCCGGCGAGGGACAGCTCCGCGCGGTGGAACGGCACCAGGTACACGGCCGTCACCGGCTCCCCGTCCGGACCGGGGACCTTCTCCCGTACGACACCGGGCTCGCCGTCCTCCTCGGCCGGCGGCCCGGCGAGTTCCCCCAGGCACTCGATGACCAGGCCGGTGTCGACCTGGAGGAGCTTCACCGCGTCCGCGATGAGGCGCTCCTCGGGGAGGTAGCAGTTGCCCTGGTCGGCGGATTGCGACAGCGCGTACTGGAGGCCCGCCTTCACGCGCTCGGGGCTGTCGTGGGGGATGCCCACGGACTGGGCGATCTTGTCGGCGGTGAGGAAGCCGATGCCCCACACGTCGGCCGCGAGGCGGTAGGGCTGGTTCTTGACGACGGAGATCGAGGCGTCGCCGTACTTCTTGTAGATGCGCACCGCGATGGACGTCGACACCTCGACGGTCTGGAGGAAGAGCATGACCTCCTTGATCGCCTTCTGCTCCTCCCAGGCGTCGGCGATCTTGCGCGTGCGCTTGGGGCCGAGGCCGGGGACCTCGATCAGGCGCTTCGGCTCCTCCTCGATGATCCGCAGGGTGTCGATGCCGAAGTGCTGGGTGATGCGGTCGGCGAAGACCGGGCCGATGCCCTTGACCAGGCCAGAGCCCAGGTAGCGCCGGATGCCCTGGACCGTCGCGGGCAGGACGGTCGTGTAGTTCTCCACGGTGAACTGCTTGCCGTACTGCGGGTGCGAGCCCCAGCGGCCCTCCATCCGCAGCGACTCCCCGACCTGCGCGCCGAGGAGCGCGCCGACGACCGTGAGAAGATCACCGGCGCCTCTGCCGGTGTCTACGCGGGCGATCGTGTAGCCGTTCTCCTCGTTCGCGTACGTGATGCGCTCCAGCACGCCTTCGAGGGTCGTCGACCGCCGTTCGCCCGAGGGGTTCCCCGCCTGACTGGACATGATCCGAAGGTACCGCCCGGGTCTGACAGCGGGGTGTGAACGGGCGGTTCCGGGCCGTCCGTAAAAGCGACCGGTCAGTATCCGACCGGCGCTCACTTTTCACCATCGATTCACAATCGAGATTGAAGCTTTACATTTCAAGTAAGCTGACGGACTATTTCCTCGATCATGCGCATGAGAGGATCGAACATCTCATCGCGAGGACGCGAAGAAATATCGCACCGCCCCGCGATATCCGGCTCCTGGAGACCCCCCACCGTTCCACGCCCGGAGATGCCGCCATGCCGTCGCACCCGATCAGAGCCCTTCTTCTCGGCTCGTCCGCTGCCGCCTCGCTGTTACTCCTCGCGGTCGCACTGGTCTTTTCGGTGAGTCACCCGACGGTGACCCGCCGCTATTCACCACCGAATGCGAGCCCGCTCGGACTTCCCCCCGAACACCGCCTTCCGCCCTCCGATTCCCGCCCGTATCCGAGCCCGGGCCCTGGCTGACTCCGCCTCAATTCCCGCCAGGCGCATTGCCGAAGAAAGAATTGCGAACGCCCCCTATGCCGCC
>NZ_LIRL01000646.1 GCF_001419795.1 Streptomyces niveiscabiei | reverse complement strand
CCCCCGACCTCCCCGACAACATCGCGGCCTGGCTGTCCAGTTGGCCGACGCCGTTCCCCTCGTACCAGTCCGCAGTCACCTTCTTCGGCCACAAAGCCTGGGCGGACAGCCTGACTTGGCACCCCGACGGCACAGGCCACCCCCGCATATCCCCCCAAGCGATGCTCGCCGCAGCCCAAGAACTCACCACCCGCGACCATTGGCCCGAATGGTCCCAACTCCCCTGCCCCACCCTCGTCGTTCGAGGCGCCCACGGCACCATGCCCCCCTCCGAACCCCTCGACATGCAGACCCGCCGCCCCGACATCACCCACCTGACAACCATCCCCGACGCCGGCCACGACGTGCACCTGGACCAGCCGGCCGAGCTGTACGGGGCGGTGTCGGCGTTCGTCACACCGAGCCGGGGCGCTTGAAGGCGGCCTGGACGATGTCGGTGAGAAGGGCCGCGCAGGTGCCGTCCGGATCCAGATCCGGGTCGTAGATCGTGAGGTTGAAGCCGACGCAGCGTTCCGACTGCACCAGCGTCCGCAGCAGTGGGGTCAGTTCGCCGGGAAGGAGACCGTCGGGGTCGGGGCTGTCGACGGCTGGCATGACGGACGGGTCCAGTACATCGGCGTCCAGATGCACCCAGAATCCGTCAGTGACCGGCACTTCAAGGGTCTGCACGACCGCGCCCGCGATGTCCTCGGCTCCCCACTCCCGGATCTCGCCGACCGTCGCGTTCGAGATCTTCAGCTCTGTGAGCTCGGCCCGCTCTTCGTCGTAGTCCCGGATGCCGAAGACCCGCACATCCTCGTCCCTGACATACGGCCGCAGCCCTTCGAGATCCGCTAGATCCGCCTGGCCGCGCCCGGTAGCGATGGCCAGTTCCTCGCCGCCCGCCGCACCGATACGGCCGGAGTTCCCGGCATGCCGGAAGTCCGCGGAACCGTCGATGACCGCGAGCCCGTACCGCCCGATACGCCGCAGAGCGAGCGAGGCCCCGAGCTGGATGGAACAGTCCCCGCCCAGCACGATCGGGAAGTCGCCGGCGCGGACGTGGTGTTCGATGCGGTTGGCGAGCTTACGCGTATACCCGGCGATCGCCTCGGCGTTGAACACGCCGTCACCCTCTTGCCAGTCACCCCGGTCATAACGAGGCGGAACGACAACCCCACCCTCGTACGCCCCGAGCCGCTGCACCAACCGCTGCTCGCGCAGGGCTCCCGCCAGTTTGTAGCAGCCGGGCACGGTGCCTTCGGAGGGCGGGCGGAGACCGAGGTTGGAGGGGGCGTCGATGACCACGAGACGGCGCATCCGGCCATTGTGTCCACACGCGGTGCCGCGTGTCACGGCGATCCGCAGCGGCGCCGCGTCGCCGACGCCGGTTCTCGCAAGGAGAGTTGGGAAAGCGTGGCGTGGACCTCAGGACTTGGCGCTGCCGGCACGTGTTCTCAGCGCGGCCCGCAGTATCGCGCCGGCGTCATCCGTCGCACCCTCGTCATGCAGTCCCACGGCCACCGCCATAACGTCCTGCTTCTCCTGATCCCTGCCGTACACATGGATCAGGTCGTCCGCGAGCCGGTCCCCTCCGGGATGCAGTCGCAGCTCCACGACGACTTGCGCGGTCTCGGCCGGGGTCAGTACCTCCGCTGTGCTCTGCCGGATCAGGGTGAACGCGTGCCCTTCGTGCCCGGTGCTGTTCAGCTCCGCCGCCTGTGCCGCTACCTGCCGTGCCGCCGACGAGTCCTTCGCGCTCTGTTGCCGGTCCCTTGGCGGGCGGGGGACCGGCAACAGAGCGCGGGTTTCCGCCGCCGTCAAACGCTCTCGCAGGCCGGCCTGCTCGGCCTTCAGGTCGGCTACCGCCGCTTGCAGCCTTGCGGCTTCCCTGCGGGCCGACCTCAAACGCATCGCGTCCTGCCGCCGACGCCGCTCGTGGTCAGCGCACTTCGCGCAAGCGGCGTCGGGCTGGCCGCCCGTCTTCGCGCAGGACCCGCACCCCCTCCGTTCGCTCAGGGCGCTGGCGTGGAGGTCAAGGAGCGACTCCAAGGTGATGCCAACGGACTGCCCGCTGGCGGCGGTATCGGAGCAAGCCGCCGCATATAGGCGCTTAACGAATTCCTGGGACGGAATCCTCGGGGTGTTCAGGTATCGCGACAGAGAATCCGCAGAACACTCCAGTCGACCGGCGACCTCCCCTTGAAGGGGCGGGATATCTCCCGGTTCGTCAGGGTCTGTGGACCTCAGTAGACGGCACAGCGCCCGGAGGGCGAGCGCGAGCTGCCGTTTCTGCGGTGGTACGTCGTCAGAGAACCCCTTCTCGGGGTCCAGCCAGACGCGCGTGACTGGGCCGCTTCCCGTGGATGACATGCGACTGCACCCTCCTGGCGGTCAGGCCGCCCTGCTTCCCGCCGCCTCAAGTCCGGCCTGTGATTCAGCAATTGTGCCTCACGGGCGCGGTCGGCATGCCTGTGTTTCCCCGGCGCCTCCGGCTTGCTCGGGTAAAGCAATTACGGCGCTGTAATTGCTTTACCCGAGCAAGCCGGAAAGGGCTGGACTTCAGCCCGGACTGTGATGTCAGACTTGAGGAGCCGCAAGGGAGCAGGGGGTCTCGGAGTCCATATGCCGTGCACGGTCAGTCGTGTTGGCGGCACTCTCCGAAGTAATAGGCGTGCCATTGGCACGAGTTCAGGAGGCGCTCATGGGAAACGTTCCGTCCTACCAGGACAAGCAGTTCGGCAGCATGGTGCGGGCCGCGCTGTGGCTGGTCACCGTTGTAGGTGAGGGGAACATCTTCACCAAGGCCCAGCTCCGCGAGGCGTTCCCGGACGTCGCGCAGATCGACCGCAGGCTGCGGGATCTGCGGGACCACGGCTGGCGGATCGACACGAGCCGCGACGACCCCTCCCTGCTCCAGCAGGAGCAGCGGTTCGTGACCAGGGGCGCCGACGTCTGGATCCCCGGCAAGTCGAAGGCGCCGAAGCACAAGGCCAGCTTGACCGCCGCTCAGCGTTCGAAGGTTCTCCAGGACGACAACCACCTGTGCCGCTCGTGCGGCGTGGGTGCCGGCGAGACGTACGAGGAGGGCGGCATCGAGCTGTCGAAGCTCAACGTCTCCCGGCGTAAGGTGCTTCACTCCGACGGGTCCGAGGAGTTCCAGCTCGTCACCGAGTGCAAGAAGTGCGGGACGGGCGGCGGAGCTGACCGCGAGGTCGACCTCGGGGCTTTCCTGGAGCTCGTGGAGAACCTCTCCCCGATGGAGCGGCGTCTCTTCGCCAAGTGGATGGACGCCGACCAGCGTTCGTTCAGCCCGATCGAGAAGACCTGGGGGATCTACCGGACGCTCCCCCAGGAGTCGCGTGACGCGGTGGCGCGGGCCATCGACGACATGGACGCCTGATTTTTCAGGACCGGCAACGGAAATCGGCAGGACCGGCGACAGAAAGGTAAGGGGCAAACCATGGTGCGGGACTTCCCGCCGCCGCCGCGCGCGGAGTACTTCAGCGACCTGATCAAGAAGCGGCTGGAGGAGGTGAGGGCTTCCGGAGGCACCCGCGAGACGGTCACGGTCGACTGGAACGGGCAGCAGATCCACGTCGACGTGGTCGACTTGCCACTGGCTGACCTCTACCTCAACCCGGGCACGCACCGCATCCGCGCCCAGCGCAGTCACAAGCCTGACCAGGACCGGAACCTGGACCAGGACCCCTTCGGAGCCGCCGGCCAGGAGTACTTGACCGCCCTGCTCAAGGCCCAGCCGTCGAATCCGGAGTTGAGGGACCCCGACTTCGACAAGCTCATGGAGGATCTGAAGCAGTTCGGTCAGAACGACCCCGGACTGGTTACCCACCACGGCGTGCTGGTCAACGGCAATACCCGTGCCGTTGCCCTGAGGGATCTCGGCAAGCAGTCGATGCGGGTGGGTGTGCTCCCCGCGTCGTTCACCCAGGCCGACATCGACGCTGTCGAACTGGCTCTCCAGCTCCGTCAGGACCAGCGGCGTGACTACTCGTACATCAACCGTCTGCTCGCCATGGAGGAGCAGGCGGCGCTGGGCCGTACGCCTGAGCAGATCGCCAAGGACTTCCGGATCAGGACGGCGACGTACCACCAGGAGCGGTGGATCCTCAGCGTCATCAAGGAGCTGAACGAGCGCAGCGCGGGCGGCGGGGGAGTCGCGCTGCGGCTGGTCGACTGGGAGGGCGCGCAGGAGCGGCTGAAGGAGCTCCAGCGGCTCTACGTGAAGCTGGAGACCCTCGACCGGGACCAGGCCGAGATCCTTAAGGAGCGGCGTCTGGCGGCGATTCTGCTCGGCTTCTCGAAGACGGACATCCGTCACATCGACGAGGCGTTCCTCAAGGAGGAGTATCTGGAGAAGGAGTTGCCGGTGGAGCTGGCTGACAGCGGTACGGCCGCGCAGCCCGCGTCGGTGTCCATTCCTGGGCTCGGCCTCGACGTGCCGGCGGCCTCGTCGGCGGTGTCTGCGGCCCGCGCTCTGAACGACTGCATCCTCCGGGCGGCGGCCACGGTACGCAACACCACGGCGAGCGTGCCCGACAGCGAGAAGGCGTCAGCCCAGTCGGTGATCGACCAGGCCAAGGGCGCCTTCGACCAGGCGATCGAGAGCGCCGGCCGTCAGGCCCGGCTGCGCAAGCGCAAGCAGCTCGCGCCCGCCCGCCTCGCGGACGCCTGCGCCAGCATCGACCAGTGCGTCATCGAACTGGTCCAGGCCCGCACCTCCAATAGCCTGGACGAGGAAGCCTTCGACGAGGCCGTCCTCAAGCTCCAGACCAGCCTGCGCAAGCTCGCCCAGCAGGCCGGACGCGGCATCCCCAACCCCGGCGACGGCGTCTCCTGGCTGATCGCCGCCGCCACGGCGGAGGGCAACCGGTGACGGAAACGTCTCTGCACCTGGGGTTCGACGACACGCGCACCCGTGTGGTCCTGCGGACCACCGAGCAGTACCGCCAGGACCTCGTCCAGCTGGCCGCCCGGTTCCGTACCGGCGGCCAGCTGGGCCCGCTCTCCGCCTCGGTCGCGCTCGACGAACTCCTCGCGGACCTGAGCGTCCTCAGTGGCTGGCCTGACCACGCCGGTGTGGAGTGGGCGCCGGAACTGCGCAACCTCGTATCCGGCGTGGTCAAGGACTCCAGGCTGGTCGAGGAACGGCTGGCCGGCTCCGGAACCGCACCCTCGGAGGTCGTCGCCGACGAGGTGCTGAGCCTGCTCGGGGACGCCTGGGAGGCCGACCTCAACACCTTCCAGCGCCGGGACATCGCCAAGCTGCTCTCCCTTGGGCACGGCGCGAACTTCAGCGTGCCCGGGGCCGGCAAGACACGCGTGGCGCTCGCCGTGTACGCCGCACAGCGGGCCCGGGGGAACGCCACCAGGCTGCTGGTCGTCTGCCCCAAGTCGGCGTACGAGTCCTGGCGTTACGAGACCGCCGTCTGCTTCGGCTACCCGCTGCGCACCCACGTCCTGGACGGCTCGCTGGACGAATGGGCGGAGGTGCTCATCGTCAACTACGAGCGCCTGGACCGGTCGCTGCCCCTGCTCGCGAACTGGCTCAAGTCCGCGCCCTCGATGATCATCCTTGACGAGGCGCACCGCATGAAGCTGGGTGCGCGGGGGACGTACGGCGCCGCGTGCATGGCGCTCGGCCCGCTCGCGGAACGCCGCCTGATCCTTACGGGAACGCCGGCCCCGAACGGCGCCAAAGACCTGGAGAACCTGCTCGGCTTCGTCTGGCCGGGCCACGGCCAGCGCACCGTGACCCGCGCGGTGGCCGGCGGCGACCTCGCCTACGCGAGCACGGTCCTGAGGCCGCTGTTCACCCGTACGACCAAGCAGGAACTCGGCCTCCCGCCGATGACCCTGCGGATGCGCTACGTCGATATGCCCGCCCTGCACGCCGAGATCTACAGCTCCCTGGTCGGCGGCATGGCCGCCGGCACCGCCCGGGAGGACCTCAGCGCGCTCGGCAAGACGGCGCTGCGCCTGCTGATGGCGGCGACCAGTCCGGCGCTGTTGCTGGAGGGCGCCACCAAGTACGAACCGCTGGCCTATCAGCTGCCCCCGCTGGAGATCCCGCCGGGCAGCTCCCTGTACTCGCTGGTGCAGAACCTTCCCGACTACGAGCTGTCGCCCAAGTACAAGGAGGCGCTGGCGATCGTCGCGGAGAACGCCGCGCGGGGCCGCAAGACGCTGGTCTGGACGACCTTCGTACGCAGCCTGACGACACTGGCGCAGATGCTGGAGAAGTACAGCCCGGCCGTCGTGTACGGCGGTACGCCTGACCGGGAGGAGCAGCTCCGCCGCTTCCGGGAGGACCCCAGCTGCATGGTCCTGATCTCCAACCCCGCGACGCTGGGGGAGGGAATCAGCCTCCACCACGTCTGCCACGACGCCGTTTACGTGGACCGTGACTTCATGGCCGGCCGCTACCTCCAGAGCCTTGACCGTATCCACCGCCTGGGCCTTGCCCCTGATACCGAGACGAGGGTCACGGTGCTGGCGGCGCGCGAGACGATCGACGAGGTGGTCGAGGTGCGGATGGACCAGAAGCTGGAGTTCATGGGACGGATCCTGGACGATCCGACGGTTCAGCAGCTCGCTGACCTGGAGGAAGAGCCATCCGTGGCGGCGGGGCTCGCGCCCAGCGATATTGAGGCGCTGTTGCGGCACATTAGGGGCTGATGGGGTTAACGCTGTGCTTTCCGGCACCAGGGCGGGCGCTGGCCGCGCTTGCCCTGGCCCCGTTGGGTTCCCGGTGTGACAGGTGGGAGACTCATGGTGCCGTGAGTGTTTAAGAGTCGGCAGGGCATGTGCTCTGGAACACTTGGGGCCGGTTTTGAGTCACTCCCGGAAGGAACCCTATGAGCGGCCGCGAGCGCCCGCAGTTCACCTCGCCACTGACCTCGTTGGAGATCTGTGCGGGGGCGGGCGGACAAGCTGTCGGTCTGCACAGCGCGGGGTTCGATCACCTGGGGCTCGTGGAGTGGGACCCGAGCGCGGTGAAGACCCTCCAGGCGAATGTGAGCGGCTGGCCGGGGTGGGATGAGGCGAGGGCTCTCGGCCTTGAGCCTATGGACGTGAAGGAATTCCTTGATTCCGACGTGCGCCGCGATCTCCCAGTCGGCCCCAAGGAGCTGGATCTGCTGGCCGGAGGTGTTCCTTGCCCGCCATTCTCGCTTGCGGGAAAGCAGCTAGGCCAGGATGATGAGCGTGATCTGTTTCCGGATGCTCTCAAGATTATTCGTGATCTCCTGCCGAGAGCGGTCATGATTGAGAATGTCCGGGGAATTCTGGAACCCCCAGAGGTTTTCATCGACTACCGCAGGCAGATCCTCAATGAACTGGGGGAACTCGGCTATGCGGTTCCCGAGGTCAAAGATTACTGGACGGCTGCCGAGCAGGACCGGGCCATGCGGAAGGTCTGGCGCCGGATTGACGCGAGTAACTTTGGTGTCCCTCAGCTTCGGCCGCGCGCAATCCTGGTCGTGATCCATAAGGATGCGCTTGGATCGAATCAATTCGTCTGGCCGGTCAAGGCATTGGGGAAGCAGGCGACGGTAGTCGATGAGCTTTCCGCCAGCATGGAGGCGCGCTGCCGGAAGTTCTGGACGAAGAACGTGTTCGGCGAGCGAGCTAAGCCCGGGGAGCGTACGGGCAAGCAGGTCTACCAGGAATGGCTGCGGAAGGCTTCTGAGGCGGCAGCTCAAGGCAAGGGGGCCGCTCCGACGCTGGTCGGCGGCTCGAAGAAGCACGGTGGAGCGGATCTTGGGCCTACCCGGGCCAAGCGTGCCTGGGAGGTTCTCGGTGTGGATGGGATGGGGGTTGCCAACGAACCCGAGAAATGCGATCCCGAGCGCGACCTTTTCCGCCCCGCTGGCCCCATGCTGACGGTTGAGCAGGCCGCTATTATTCAGGGATTTCCGGCGGACTGGAAATTCCAGGGAAAGAAGACGGCTCAGTACCGGCAGGTCGGAAACGCGTTTCCCCCGCCGGTCGCTGAAGCGGTAGGCCGGGCGATCGCCGCGGTGCTCCGGCCGGAGAGCCGCAGCGAACTCCTCAAGGGCTACGAGCTGGACCTTGACGGCTCTGCTGCGGAGACCGAGACACCGGAGCAAATGGAATTTCCGGTGAAGGTCTCAGCCGGGCCGCGTATCAATACCGCGCCGCCGCCGGTTAACCGCCGCGGCAATCTGGTCCGCACAGGAAACTGATGGCTCGTGCTCCCAGAAACGGAGCACGAGCCACCCGGCTTCTTCGAGCCGCTGGTCGGTGTCACGGTCCCGCTTGACGTTACGCAGGACTTTCTCCGACCAATATCCTGAATTGGTCTTCGGTGGAACGTAGTGCTCAGGGCAGCCATGCCAGTAGCAGCCGTCAACGAAGACGGCGACTTTCGCCGGGCGGAACACCATATCGGCGGTCCGGCGGAGATCCGGCAGGGGACGGGCAGCCACGCGGTACCGCAGTCCCTGGGCGTGCACGAGCCGGCGGATCAGCCGCTCCGGCTTCGTGTCACGGCTGCGGATCGCCTGCATGTTGCGACGCCGGGCTGCGGAGGAAGCCCAGGATCCCTCCGGAGCTTCCCACTGCGGTTCATCGGGCACGTCCAGAGCCTAGTCCCCGGCAGGCCACCGTCACTCCGTCCCGTGGCACTCCCCATAGACAACCCCCGACCCGCACCAGCACTCTGCCCCCCGCTGCGGCGGCCACGCCACCGCTCGCCCCCGTGCCGCGAGCGTCGTCGCGTACTGCGGCAGGAGGGTCGGGTCGGACGGGGACGTGCCCTCGGACGCGGCGAAGGCTTCGTAGGAGGGGACCGTGCCCGTGACGATGCCCAGGTTGGGGGTGCCGGAGGCGGCGAGTTCGCGGAGGGAGGACTCTATGGTCGCCAAGTGGGCTTCGTGGGAGGGGTATTCGGCCGCGAGGGACGGGTACGCCGTGAGGAGTTCGGTCAGTTCCGCGGCCGGCCAGTGGAGGATCGCCACCGGGAACGGGCGGGACAACGCCTCGCGGTAGGCGCCGAGTTCGGCGCGGAGGCGGGAGATCTCGGCGGCGAGTTCGGCGGGATTCTCCGAGCCCAACGACCAGACGCGCTTGGGGTCGTGGAGTTCGTCGAGGGAGACCGGCGAGGTGTGGAGGGTGTCCGCGAGCTGGTCCCAGTCGTCGTGGGCCGCGCCCAGCATGCGGCGTACCCGGTGGCGTCCGAAGAGCAACGGGTGCGTGGAGTACGGGGGTTCGGCGCCGTCCGGCAGGAGGAGGCGGGCGCCGTCGGTGAACGTCGCCTCCGCGTCCTCCAGTTCGTCGTGGGCCTCCAGCGCCTCCGCGACGATCACCCAGGGCGCCGGGTCGCGCGGGGCGGACGCGCGGATGCCGTCGATGATCGCGCGGGCCTCGGCCTCGTGGCCGTACTCCCAGAGGTTGGCGGCCTTGAGGGCGCGGGTGAGGTGCGGGGCGTCCAAGGAGTCCGGGGTCGCCAGCAGGCGGTCGTACAGAGCGGTTGCCGCGGGGCGGTCGCCGGCCAGTTCCAGGTGGGCCGCCGCCCGCAGCAGGAGCGGTTCCGCGTCCTCCGGGTGGAGGGCCACGGTGCGTTCCAGGCGGGCGGCTTCGGCGGTGTGGTCGACGTTCTCGGCGGGCGTGTCGGGGCGCATGGACGACACGGTACTGCCCGCCGGTGACAAAGGTGAGGTATCCGCAGGCCGGGGTGGGTCCGTACCCCGGCTCACGGCAGTACCCCATACCCGGGTACGGCAGTACCCCATACCCAGGTACAGCGGAGCGCGTCATACCTGCGGGGTATGGGGGCGCGCCCCGCGCCCCGTCCCTCTCAGGTACCCCCTACACGACCACCCCGTCGATCTGGAGCGTCTGCACCGACTTCGCCGCGAACGGCACCGCGACCGTCTTGCCGGACACCCGGATGTCCGAGCGGGCCGTGTAGAGGTCGCCGCCGCCGGTCGTGAGCGTGCTCCAGCGCGGTACGACACCCCCCGAACCCCCGGAGACGGTGGTGAACCGGGAGAGGTCGAAGGTCAGGGTCTGCGCCGACGTCGCCGTGTTCGCCGCGACGATCACCAGGCGGTTCGCCGACCGGTCGAGCGCCGCCACCGCGTAGCTCACGCCCGTGTCGAGGATCGTCATACCCGGCCGGATGTGCCGGCTGAACTGGGCCATCACGTAGTACTTCGTCTGTACGGCACCGGGCGTGAGCGTCGCGGCGTCGTACGCGATCATCGCCCAGTTCGACGAGGGGTCCATGACCTGCCAGTACACCCACGCCGTCGGGTGCAGCCAGCGGAAGTCGGAGAGGAGGTTGCTGGCCATGGACATGCCGGTGCCGTCGTTGTCGCCGGTCTCGGAGTTCCACAGCTTCTTGCCGGACGTCGTCACGACGTCCGTGTAGAGCAGGTCCCTCCGCCCGCCGGACCCCTGATATCCGTGCACGTTGACCTGGTTGACGTACCCCTTGGTCGTCGACGAGAACGCGTTCCACGTGCTGCGCGCCGTGTCGTAGTTGGTCTCGTCGCTCGCCGAGATCCGTACGCCGGCCAGGCCCCGCTTGTCCAACTCGCTGCGCATGTAGGGGAGTACGGCCGCCTGAACGGTCGCGTCCATGTGGCAGCCCTCCTGCGTGCCGGTCGCCGTCCACCAGGACGACGCGGGCTCGTTGAAGGGGTCGACCGTCGCGAAGTTCACGCCCCAGTTGTTCCTGGCGTACAGGGCGACCGCCGCGAGATGGGAGGCGTGCTGGCGGTAGTTCCACGTCGTGAGGTTGTTGCCGCCGCCGGTCGCGCCGGACGGGTTGTGGTTCGAACACATCCACCACATGGGGGAGTTGGCGAACAGCTCGGTCGTCGCGCCGCGCGCGACCGCCTTCTGGAGCATGGCGCGCTGCTTGGCGTCCGCCGTCCACTTCCACGCCGAGGAGGTGGGGTCCTCGTTGTTCCAGTCCTGCCAGTAGCCCTCGATCTGCTTGAACGCGGGGATGTTGGGCGAGGCCACCATCGACTCGCCGTTCACCGAGTTCGAGCTGCACGCGCCCAGGTTGTAGCGCGCGATGTTGAGGCCCAGGCCGGGCAGCGAAGTGCCGTTGTACGTCGTCGACTTGGTGGTGAAGAAGATGTCGGCGAAGTCGTCCCGGGCGCCGAAGACGTTCGCCCACCAGGCCAGGGACGTGCCCCAGCCCTCCCAAGTGCCGTACGTGGAGCCGGGGTTGACGGAAATCGTCGCGTCGGCGTGGGCCGTGCCGGTGGCCAGGGCGGTGCCGAGGAACGCGCCGCCGCCGGCCGCGAGCAGTGTCCTGCGTCGGATCATGGCTACTCCGGTTCGATCGTCGTCGATCGACGGTTGTGGGGAGGGTCCGGTCGTCCGCCGGCCCCGTGGGGGTGCGACAGGAAGCATCAGGGGTGCCGTGCCGTGTTGTCGAGACATGCGACAGCCCTTTCACAAACCGATGGAAGAAGGGTTCGACCGGACGAACGCGACGCCGTGAATGGGCAGGTCTGGAGAGTTTGGTCCCCATCGCTTATGGTCCCCGCACCCCGGATCGGGGCCTGACGTGGCGGAGGTGGTCCCGCGTGCCGAATCCCGTCGTCCAGCACGTCGTGCAGCACCGCGTCCTGCGCCGGCGCGCCCGGCGCCGGAGGTTCCTGTGGACCGGCGCCGAACTCCTCGTCACGGCAGGGGTGTTGGGTCTGCTGCTCGTGGTCCACCAGCTCTGGTGGACCAACCAGGAGGCCAGGCAGGGCGCCGAGCGCCAGGTCCGGGCGCTGGAGCGGCAGTGGGGGAGCGGGCGGGAGCCGTCCCCGGGCGACTCCTCCGAGGAGGGCCCCGCCGCCGGCTCCGACCGCGGGTCCGGTTCCGCCGGGGGACGTCCGGGCCGGTCCTCCGGAGGTACTACCCCCCGGCACTCCCAGGCGTACGCCGTCCTCGTCCTCCCCCGCCTCGGTGTCCGCGTCCCGATCGCCGAGGGCATCGACAAGCGGGGCGTCCTCGACAAGGGGTACGCCGGCCACTACCCCGGCACCCGACAGCCCGGCGCCCGGGGCAACTTCGCCCTCGCCGCCCACCGCAACACCCACGGCGAGCCCTTCCGGCACCTCGACCGGCTCCGGCGGGGTGACGCCGTACGGGTGGAGACCGCGTCCACCGTCTACACGTACGCCGTCGACCGCATCCTGCCGCAGACCTCGGCCCGTGACTCCGGAGTACTACGCCCCGTACCCCGCTCGATCGTGCATCCCGGGTACGGGTACGACATACCTGGGGCGTACGTCACGCTGACCACCTGCACCCCGGAGTACACGTCCCGGTACCGGCTGGTGGTGTGGGGGAAGCTGGTGTCCAGCGAGCGGCGGGGGTGAGCGAAAAAGATCGTCCGGGGCGGGAACCGCAGGGGGAGCCCGTTCGTCTTCAGGGCGCAGGCACCGATCAGGCTGCCTGGCCGAGTCCGGCCGGGCCGAGCGACAGAGGGGGAGTGAACGATGGAGCGATTGCAGAGCCGGTTCCCGGTACGCGCGTTCGCCTCCCTCCTCGTCCTCCTCGCCGGCACCGTCCTCCTCGACACCGGCCCCCTCTCCGCCACCCTCGCCGTGGCCGCCGCGATCGGCTCGGCGTTCGCCCTCTGCCGCCTCCTCGCCGCCCGCTGCGCACCCCCCGTCCCGGGCACGCGCATACGCACGGCGATCCGGGACAGGGCCCGCCGTACGGCCTTCCTGCCGCAACGTGACCCCGACGCCTCGGGCCGCTCCAGGCCCAGGGCCCCAGGGCTCGCCCTCCGGACGACCACCGCGTAGGGCACCCGCAGGTCACGGACCGGGCGGCGAGAGAAGCTCGGAGAAGCCCGCCCTCCTCCCCTGGGGCACGCCCCTGCCCGCGTGAGTCGTCATGCCGCCCCACCACTCCCGGCACGACGAGACCCCCGGAGGGCTCACCCACCATGTCCGTCCTCGCGTCCCTGGTCGAGCGGTTCGCCGCCCTGCTCGAACCCCTCTTCCACGCCTCCGCGGCAGCCGCCGCGATCATCCTGCTGACCGCCCTCGTCCGCCTCCTCGTCCACCCCTTGTCCCGGGCGTCGGCGCGCGGGCAGAAGGCGCGGAAGGCACTGCAACCGAAGATCGCCGAACTGAACAAGAAGCACGGCAAGGACCCGGAGCGCCTCCAGAAGGCGGTCCTGGAGCTGCACGCGAAGGAACAGGTGTCCCCGCTCGCGGGCTGCCTGCCGAGCCTGGTCCAACTCCCGGTGTTCTTCGTCCTGTTCCACCTCTTCTCCCGCCCGGCGATCGGCGGCGAGCCCAACGGCCTCCTCGAACACGAGCTGCTGGCCGCGCCGTTGGGGAAGCGGTGGACCGACGCGCTGGGCGACGGCGGCCTGTTCGGCCCGGCGGGCCTCGTCTACCTGGGCCTCTTCGCCCTCGTCGCGGTCGTCGCCTGGTTCGGGTACCGGCAGGGCCGGCGCACCCTGAGCGCGAGCGTGCCGGCAGCCCCGGGCAGCGAGGTCCCGGGCCTCGGCGCGGTCACCCGGGTGATGCCGTACCTGTCGTTCTTCACGCTGGTGAGCGTCGCCGTCGTCCCCCTGGCCGCCGCGCTGTACATCGTGACGAGCACGGCGTGGGGGACGGCGGAGAGGGCGCTGCTCCACAGGTGACGCACCCGCCGTCACGGCGGTCCAGCACGTGAACGGGGTATTGCGGACTGAACAGAGAGATCGGAGGATTCGAGCAGACATCGGAGGGCTGGGGTCACCGGAGACGTACCACCAGCGAGGGAGAGGTACTACGGCCATGAAGCTGCTGCGCGTCGGTACGGCGGGGGCGGAACGCCCCGCGGCGCTGGATACCGCTGGAGTACTACGGGACCTCTCCGGACTCGTGGACGACATCGACGGCGCCCTCCTCGCGGACGGGGCGGCCCTGGCGCGGGTCCGGGACGCCGTCGCCGGCGGTGGACTGCCCGTGATCGACGCGGACGCGGAACGCGTGGGGGCGCCGGTCGGCCGGATCGGGAAGATCGTGTGCATCGGCCTCAATTACCACGACCACGCCCGGGAGACCGGCGCCGAGCCGCCCGCGGAACCGGTGGTCTTCTTCAAGGCCGCCGACACGATCGTGGGCCCCTATGACACGGTTCTCGTGCCGCGCGGTTCCGTGAAGACGGACTGGGAAGTCGAATTGGCGGTCGTCATCGGCCGTACCGCCCGCTATCTGGAATCCGCCGAGGAAGGGCTCGCGCATGTCGGCGGTTACGCGGTGGCGCACGACGTGTCGGAACGTGAATTCCAGATCGAACGGGGCGGCACCTGGGACAAGGGAAAGAACTGCGAGACGTTCAACCCGCTCGGACCCTGGCTGGTGACCTCCGACGAGATTCCCGACCCGCAGAACCTCACGCTGAAACTCTGGGTCAACGGAGAACAGAAGCAGAACGGCACCACCGCCGAACAGATATTCCCGGTGGGCGAGGTCGTGCGCTATGTCAGCCAGTTCATGACGCTCTACCCCGGCGACGTCATCAATACCGGTACGCCCGCCGGGGTCGCGCTGGGAAGGCCCGAGCCCAAGCCCTATCTCCGGGCCGGTGACGTGGTGGAGCTGGAGATCGAAGGGCTCGGGCGGCAGCGGCAGGAATTCAAGGACGCCTGAGCCGTCAGTCCTTCCTGAGGAATTCCTCCAGCGCCTCGACCACGAGCCTGTGGTCCTCCAGCTGCGGAAGCCCCGACACCGTCACGGCCCCGATCACGCCCACTCCCTCCACGGTGACGGGGAAAGAACCGCCGTGCGCCGCGTACGTGTCGGGGTCGAGGCGGGACGATTCCTCGAAAGTCGTCCCCTTCGCCCTGAATTCCGCGCCCACCAGATAGGAAGCGGAACCGTACCGCTCCACGACCCGGCGTTTCCGGGCGATCCAGACGTCGTTGTCGGGGGACGAGCCGGGCAGCGCGGCATGGAAGAGCTGCTGTCCGGCGCGGTGGATGTCGATCGCCACGGGAGCCTCGCGCTCACGGGCCAGTCCGACCAGGAGAGAACCCAGCGCCCAGGCGTCGTCGTAAGTGAATTGCCGGAATACCAGACGCCGTTCCTGGGATTTCAGCTCGTCGAGCGTGGGGGTGATTTCCAGGGCGGGGTTGTCGTTCACCATCACAGGTTCACCGTCGATCCGTCTCGTGCCGAACGGCGGGCCGCCTCCAGGACGTCGAGGGCGGTGGCCGCCTCGGTGGCGGGCACCGGGTTCGGGCCGCCGCCGGTCAGTGCCTCGGTCACCGCAGCGTAGTAGGCGGGGTAGTCCCCAGGTAGGGTCGGCACGGCCCGCCCGCCCCCGGTCGACGGCGAACTCGGTGACGTATGGCGG
>NZ_LIRL01000645.1 GCF_001419795.1 Streptomyces niveiscabiei | reverse complement strand
GAACCTCCCCCTGGACCCGCTCTACCGCCCGGCAGCGTTCGTCGCCCACCGGCTGACGGTGCTGCTCCCGCCCGTGCCGTACCTCGGCGCCGGACGCCCGGTACTACCCGTGTACACCGCGCCGGACGCGCCCCCGACGATCGGCGCCGACAGCCTCGTACCCGTACAGCCCGTGCAGCCCCCACTCCCCCCGGGGCTCCGGAATCCCACGGCCTGCCCCGAGTGCGAGCGCCCCTACCGGCGCCCCACACCCCCGGGCACCCTCTGCCTGGACTGCCGACCGCCTGAGACCGCCGACCGCCTGGGCGCGTAGTACCCGGGTAGTCCCCCGCAGGTAGCCACCCTCAGGTACTACCTCCCAGGTAGTCGCTCCCCGGTACTACCCCTCAGGTGCTACCCCTCAGGTAGTCGCCCGCAGGTACTACCCCGCAGGTACTCCGCCGAACGAGCTAAGAGTGCCCCAGCTCAGCCGTCTCCTCGTCCCCGTCCCCCACCGGCACCGACCCCGAATCGGCGGCGGGCCGCAGCGGGAACGGGTCCACCTGGGTCTCGTCGACCACCGGCAGAGCGGGCCGCGGCGGCGCGGGCATGACGGCCGCCTCGGAGTGGCCGCCGCAGCCGTACGTGAGGGAGACGACGCGGCCGTCGGCGGGGGAGAACTCGTTCGCGCAGACGCCGAACGCCTGGCCGAGGCTGCCGCCGATCGGCGTGAGGAAACCGCAGCTCACGCAGGTCGCGGGGGCGGCCTGGGCCATCGGGGTCTGCGCGCCGAACGCCTCTTCCCAGCGGTCGGCGGCGATGTGGAGGCCGTAGCGGGACAGGACGCGGGCGCGGCGCAGGCCGAGTTCGTCGGCGACGGCGGCGATCGTGCCGCGGGTGGGCGGCGTGGCGAGGCCGGACGTGTCCTCGGTGTCGTCGGACGCGGCGGCGGCGAGCTCCGGCGCGGGCTCGTCGTCGCCGGAGTCGCCGGGGGCGAGGCGGTCGTCGGCGTACCCGGACTCCAGGCGGTCGTCGTCCGCGTCGGTCGGCAGGAGGTCGCCGGGGCCGAGGTCGCCGGGGCGCAGCCGCTCGCTCCACGGGACCCACTCGGGCGCGAGGACCGCGTCGGGGCCGGGGAGCATGACGACCTCGTCGAGCGTCACGATCTTGGCGCGGGAGGCGCGCGCGACGGTCGCCGCCCAGCGCCAGCCGCGGTAGCCGAGTTCCTTGCACTCGAAGAAGTGGGTGACGACGCGGTCACCCTCGGAGACGAGGCCCACGTGCTCACCGACGACTCCGGGTGCCGCCGCCTCCTCGGCTGCGGTGCGTGCGAGGTCGACGGCCTCGGCGCACAGGCGGTCGGGGGTGCGGCTTCGCGTGGTCGCTGCGCTCACAGGTATCGCTTCTCTCCTACGCCGTCTGTCGGGTGCGGTGTCTCGGGCCGCGGAACGGACGGAGCGGACCTGTGGGCCGCGTCGACGTCCGCGTCCGATCGTGCTCGGGCGCACCTGTGCCATCCATTGTGCGGGATGGCTGAGATACGCACGCTACCTGTTCACGGCCGCTCAGCCCACACCGACGGGACCCGACGATCGACAACGACACCCGGATCGTCACCCTGAGGTCGTCCCCGGGTAGTACCGGAAGCCCTCCGGCAGCGCCCCGAGCGGCCCTTCCGTACCCGAGGACTACCCGGGTAAACCCGGAGAACTACCGCGCCGTCCGCGCGCTAACCGCACTACGCACCGCGTTCTCGGGGCACTATGAACGTCGTGGCAACCGCGCGGACACCCCAGGGCGCGACCGGAATCGGCGGGCAGGGGAAGACGAAGGGCGGCGGTTCGGGTCGGCTGGGCGGACCCGTCCGCTCGATCGGCCGTGCCCTGCACTTCCCGTTCACCGGTACGGCGCGCGGCATCAGAAAGGCCACGCACGCGCACGGCGCGGGCGAGTCGGGCCTCGGCAAACTCATCGAACTGCACGCCGTGAACGGCGCGGGCGACGTGATGATCACGGTCGCGCTCGCCTCCACGGTCTTCTTCTCCGTCCCGACGGACGAGGCGCGCGGGCGGGTCGCGCTCTACCTCGCGATCACGATGGCTCCGTTCACCGTCCTCGCCCCCGTCATCGGCCCGCTCCTCGACCGGCTCCCGCACGGGCGGCGCGCGGCGATGGCCGGTGCGATGCTCGCGCGGGCCCTGCTCGCCCTCGTACTTTCGGGTGCCGTCGCGACGGGGAGCCTGGAGATGTACCCGGCGGCCCTGGGGGTACTCGTAGCTTCCAAGGCGTACGGCGTCGTTCGTTCCGCCGTGGTACCCCGGCTACTCCCACCACGCCTGTCCCTCGTGAAGGCCAACTCCCGGGTCACCCTGGGGGGACTCCTGGCCACGGGGATCGCCGCGCCCATCGCGGCGGGGCTGCACCAGATCGGGCCCGGGTGGCCGCTGTACGGCGCGTTCGTGATCTTCGTCCTCGGTACGTTCCTGTCGTTCACGCTCCCTCCGAAGGTGGACTCGGCGAAGGGCGAGGACGTCGCGCTCCTCGCCGCCGACGAGAACCATCTGCACGGCCCGCTCAAGTCGGCCAAGCGGCCCGGCCTGCGCACGGTCGGCATCGGCGTCACCCACGCCCTCGGCGCGAACGCCGCGCTGCGCTGGCTGTCGGGGTTCCTCACGTTCTTCCTCGCGTTCCTGCTGCGCGAGCACCCCCTGACGGGGCAGAGCGCCGCCGTCTCGCTCGGCATGGTCGCGGTCGCGGCGGGGGCGGGGAACGCGCTGGGTACGACGGTGGGGGCGTGGCTGCGGTCGCGGGCGCCGGAGGTGATCGTCGTGACGGTCGTCGCGGTGGTCCTCGGCGCGACGATCACGGCGGCGCTGCTGTTCGGGGCGTTCCTGGTGGCCTGCCTCGCGGCGGTCGCCGGGTTCTCGCAGGCGCTGGCCAAGCTGTCGCTGGACGCGCTGATCCAGCGGGACGTACCGGAGTTGGTGCGGACGTCGGCGTTCGCGCGGTCGGAGACGCTGCTCCAGGTGTCGTCGGTGTTCGGCGGGGCGGTGGGGATCGTGATGCCGCTGAACGGGACGCTGGGGCTGTCGGTGGCGGCCGGGGTGGTGGCGGTGGGGTGGGTGACCACCGCGAAGGGGCTGCTGGGGTCGGGGCGGCACGGAGGCGGGGGCAGTGGGGGCGGCGAGGGCCGGGCCCGGGTGGAGTAGAGCGGTAGTACCTGGGGGTGAGGGGCCGGTGGGGCGCGGGTGAGGGCGCGGG
>NZ_LIRL01000644.1 GCF_001419795.1 Streptomyces niveiscabiei | reverse complement strand
AGATGTGTATGCGAGACAGGGTGGTGTGGGGGAGGCGGCGCAGGGGGTGGCCCGCTTCCTCCAGCCAGGTGATGAAGGTGTCCAGGGAGATGCCGTCGTCGTGGGGGTTCACCGCGTTGTAGGTGCGGTGCGTCGAAGTGGGCTGTGCGCCTAGGGCGTTGACCGCTTCTGCCGTGAAGTCGACGGGGAGGCCGTCGAAGTGGGCGCGGCCCGCCTCGGAGTAGAAGGACGTGGGGGCCAGGCCGGTGCTGAGGACGCTGAACAGGAGGCGGGTGAGGACGTCGGCCGGGTTGAGCTGGCCGGTGTGGCGGGGGTGGGCGAGGATCAGGTCCGAGCGGAACACGGCCACGGGGACGGCGAAACGGGCGTGCGCTTCCCGGAGCAGGACCTCGCCCGCCCACTTGCTCGTGCCGTACCCGGCGGCGTACGCGTCGGACAGGGCGCGCTCGGGGATCAGCTCCCGGATGTCGGACGTCTCGTCCAGTTCGGTGGAGATCGCCGTCGTCGAGACATAGGTGAACGGCTTGACGCGGGCCGTGAGCGCGAGGCGGATCAGCTCGGCGGTGCCGGCCACGTTCGGCCCGAACAGCTGCTCGTACGGCAGGACATGGTTGACCAGCGCCGCCGGGTGGGCGATCAGGTCGACGTCCTCGGCGAGGCGCCGCCAGGTCTCCTCGGCCAGCCCTAGCCGCTCCGCCCCGATGTCCCCGGCGTACACGTCGAGCCGCCCGGCCGCCAACTCGCGGTAGTGGCGCAGGAGTTGCGCGTCCCCGGAGTCGAACGCCGTGTCCAGGCGGGCCCGCGCGTCCGCGTCGTCCTTGCCGCGCACGACGCAGACGAGACGGCCGCCGCTGTCCGCGAGCCGCTCCAGCCAGTCGAGGCACATGAACCGGCCGAGGTAGCCGTTGGCGCCGGTGAGCAGGACGGTCCGGGGGAACCGGCCGTCGGGAGGCGGGAGTTGAGCGGCGGCGTCCAGCGCCCCCGCGTCGATGAACTTCTCCAGCGCGAGGTCGGCGGCCCGTACGACCGTGCTGTCCGCGCCGTGCACCGAGGCGAACGTCGGACGGCTCGCCCCCGACGCGAGCCGCGCCTCGATGTGGGCGGCGAGGGCCCGCAGGTCGGACGCGGGGCTCAGGACCGTGCCGACCGGCACCTCCACCCCGAAGATCTCGGTGAGCAGCGTCGAGAAGGACAGCGCGGACAGCGAGTCGCCGCCGAGGTCGGTGAAGCGCGCGTCGGCGGCCGAACTCCCCAGCAGGGCCCGGGCGGCACGCTCGACCGTCTCGGCCACCGGCCGCCCGGCGCCCTCGTCGCGCAGGGCGCGCACCGCGTCCTCCTGGTCCCGCGCCACCTCCTCGTACAGCGCCTCCAGCCGCTCGCCGTACCGGGCCTTGAGGCGGGGCGGCAGGTTCTTGCGGGTGTCGCTCAGCAGGCCGTTGGCGATCGAGAACGGCTCGGTCTCGACGAGGAACGCGCGCGGTATCTCGTACGAGTTCAACTCGGCCTCGCGGGCGGCCTGGTGGAGGGCCTCGGTGAGATCCTCGCGGGTGACGTCCTCCCGCGCCGGGACGATCACCGCGAGCAGGTGGGCGCGTTCGCTGTTGCCGTACACGTAGATCTGCCGGATCAACGGATGCGCGACGTAGACGCCTTCGAGGCGGGAGAGGGCGACGAACTCGCCCTGGGCGAGCTTGACGACGTTGTTGCGGCGGTCGACGTACACGTACTGGTCGGGGCCGACCTCGGCCATGATGTCGCCGGTGCGGTAGAAGCCGTCCGCGTCGAAGGCGGCGGCCGTCACCTCGGGGCGGCGGTAGTAACCGGGCGTCAGGGTCGCGGACTTGAGGACCAGCTCGCCGCGCGGGTACGGCGAGTCGGTGGCGAAGTAGCCGAGTTCGGGGACGTCGACGAGTTTGATGTCGGTCACCGGAGGGCGCTGGACGCGGGTGTTGAGGAGGATCGAGCCGGTCTCGGTGGAGCCGTAGCCGTCGAGGACGGGCAGGTCGAGGCAGCTGCGCATGAACTCGCGCAGCTCGGCGGAGAGGGGCGCGCTGCCGTAGAGCGCCTGGATGAGCCGGCCGCCGACGCACCGCTCCCGCAGGTCCGCCTTCACGGCCGCGTCGAGCGCCTCGGGGTCGGCGAACTCGCCCGCCCGCCGGGCCAGTTCGGACTGGTACTCCTGGAACAGCTGGTCGCAGACGCGCGGCACGAACAGCAGGGCCGTCGGGCGGGCGAGCGCGATGTC
>NZ_LIRL01000643.1 GCF_001419795.1 Streptomyces niveiscabiei | reverse complement strand
GTGAGGGGGGTGCCCGGCGGGTGTCGGGGCGGGTTGCCGCGTACGTCGTCTGCGGGGCCGTTCTGCTGAGCGGGTGTGCGTCCATGCCCGACCACGGCGACCTGCGCGGGGTGGAGTCGACGCCCCGGCAGGACACGCAGGTGCGCGTGTTCGCGATGCCGCCGCAGGAGGGGGCGACGCCCGGGGCGATCGTGCAGGGCTTCCTCGAAGCGCTGACCAGCGACGACCCGGACTACGCGACGGCCCGCAGGTACCTGATCGGCAAGGCCGCCAAGACCTGGGACCCGGAGAGCTCCACGACGGTCCTGGACGTCGGCCCGCAGCCGATGCAGGAGCGCCCGGGCGGGCGTGAGGGCGGCGCGGACATGTCGATCACCCTCGACGGCGAGCGCGTGGCCACCGTGGACGCGCAGCAGTCGTACACGCCCCAGGTGGGCAAGTACCGGCAGACCCTGCACCTCGTGCAGGACGACAAGGAGCAGTGGCGGATCGACGAGCTGCCTCAGGGCGTCGTCATGGGGCGGTCGGACTTCGCCCGCAACTACACGTCCGTCAACAAGTACTACTTCGCCTCCCGCGCGCGCGTGGGGACCGTGCCCGCCGCCGTCGCGGACCCCGTGTACGTGCGCAAGCGCGTCGACCCGACGACCCAGATGGTGCGCTCCCTGCTCGACGGGCCCACGAACTGGCTGCGGCCCGTCGTCCGGTCGGGCTTCCCCACGGGGACGGCCCTCGCGGACGACGCCGGGCCGCTCGTGCCGGACGACCAGAACAAGCTCACCGTGCCGCTCGACGGCAAGGCCGCGGGCGTGAAGCAGGGCAAGTGCGACGAGATGGCCGCGCAGATCCTGTTCACCCTCCAGAGCCTCACCCCGGCCGTCGACGAGGTCGAACTGCGGGCCGACGGACGGCGGTTGTGCTCGCTCGGCGCGGGGCGTTCGACCGGGATCGCCGCGCGCGGGTCCGCGCAGAGCCCCGGGCACCTGTACTTCATCGACGGCGACCACCGCCTCCAGTGGATGGTGGCCGACGGCAACGACTCCGCGCCCGAGTCGGTGCCCGGCGCGTTCGGGGACGGCGGCAAGGCGCTGCGGTCCGTGGCCGTGTCCCGGGACGAGCGCGAGGCCGCCGGGGTCACGCTCGACGGCAAGCAGCTGTACATCACCTCGCTGGCGTCCGGCAGCCGGCTCGGCAACCCCGTGCTGACCAGCGCGGGCGCGACCGAGAAGGACCGGTTCACGACGCCCACCTGGGACGCGCAGGGCGATCTGTGGGTCGCCGACCGCAACCCCCTCGCGCCCCGGCTCTACCTGCTCGCCAAGGGCGACGACACGCCCGTCGTGGTGAGCACGCCCGGTCTTGAGGGGCGGATCAACGCGGTGCGGATGGCGGCCGACGGGGTGCGGGTCGCGCTCGTCGTCGACTCCGGGGGGCGGCAGTCGCTGTTCGTCGGGCGGGTCGAGCGGGACGAGGACAGTGCTGGGCGCGAGACCGTGTCCGTGCAGGAACTGCGGTCCGCCACGCCCGAGTTGGAGCAGGTGACCGCCGTGTCCTGGGCCTCCGACAGCCGGCTCGTCGTGGTCGGCAAGGAGACCGGCGGGGTCGAGCAGGTGCAGTACGTCCAGTGCGACGGGTCGGTGCCGGAGACCGGGGCGCTGCCCGGGCTCACCGAGGTGCAGAGCATCGCCGCGTCCGAGGACAGCGAGGCGCCGTTGTTCGCCACGTCCAAGGACGGGTTGCTGTGGCTGCCGGGTGGGAGCGGGTGGCGGACGCTGAAGCCGACGGCTTCGGTGGCGTTTTATCCGGGGTGAACTCGGGGGTCTGCCATCGAGGTTGGGGAGTGGTGGCAGGCCCGGTGGGGGGAGTGCCGGGAGATCCGGGGC
>NZ_LIRL01000642.1 GCF_001419795.1 Streptomyces niveiscabiei | reverse complement strand
CCCGATCACCGACCCGCCCCCGGCCCGCCGATGCGCGTACGGCGTCCCGCCGTGGGACAACGCCACCTCCCGCACGATCGACAGCCCCAGCCCCGACCCCGGCAACGACCGCGCGTCAGCCGCCCGGTAGAACCGGTCGAACACCCGCGTGAGGTCGTCCTCCGCGATCCCGGGCCCCCGGTCGAGCACCTCGACGCGCACGGTCCCGGGCCGGGCGGGCCCGGTGACGCTGACCTCGATCGGCGCCTTCCCCTCCCGGTCGAACTTCGCGGCGTTCTCGACCAGGTTGGAGACGGCCCGCTGCAACAGCCCGGGCCGCCCGTCGGTGGTCGTGTCCCCGCTGACGCGTACGACGACGTCCCGCCCGCTGCGCCGCCGTACGACCCCGGCGACCTCCTCGGCGATGTCCGCGAGGTCGACCCGCTGAGGCGGCTCGGTGTCGGACTGCCCCGCCGCGAGATCGACGAGCTCGTTGACGAGATCGGTCAGCTCACGCGCCTCCTGCCCGAGATCGGCGACGAGCTCCTCCCGTGTGGAGAGCGGGAGTTCGTCTATCCGGCGCAGCAGGGAGATGTTCGTACGCAGGGAGGTGAGCGGCGTACGCAGCTCGTGCCCGGCGTCCTGGACGAGCCGCCGCTGGTCCTCCTCGGACTGCGCGAGCCGCCCGAGCATGCGGTCGAAGGCGCGGCCGAGCCGCCCGACCTCGTCGTACCCGGTGACCGGGACCTGGATGCCCAGCCGGCGGGTCCGGGCGACGTCCTCCGCGGCCATCGTGAGGACGACGAGGCGCCGGGTGATCCGGCGGGCCAGCCACCAGCCGAACAGACCGGCGGCGGTGACGACGATTCCCATGAGGAAGAAGGTGCGCTGCTGGAGGTTGCGCAGCAGGTCCTCCGTACCGCTGAACTCCTGGGCGACCTGGACGGCGCCCCAGCCGCGCCCGAGGGAGACGGTCGCGACGCGGTAGACGTCGTCGCCGACGTCGACGTCCTTGTGCTCGACGAGCGTTCCGGAGACCTTGGCCGCCGCGATCTTCCGGTCCGCGTCGGTGACGGGCAGCTTCGGCTGGCCGAGGTCGACGACATCGCCGCCGGGCCCGAGCACCTGTACGTTCGTCCGCGCCGGCCGCACCAGGTCGTGGCCCGGCGCCGACGACGAGAAGTCCTCCGGCGTCATCTTCTGCTGCCGGACCTCGTCGCGCAGGTCCTGGACGACCTCGCTGAACACGGACTGCTGGTCGACCCGGACGAGCCGCGCGGCGGCGTTGTACGACAGGATGCCGACCAGCATCGTCACGACCGCGGTGACCGCCGCGAACGACACGGCGAACGTCGTACCCAGCGCGGCCAGCCCCGGGCGCCGGCGCGCCAGCAGCCGGCGCAGCCGGTCCACTCAGTCCTCCCTGAGGACGTACCCCACACCCCGGACGGTGTGAATCAGCTGAGGGGCACCGGGCTCGTCGAGTTTCCGCCGCAGATATCCCACATAGACGGCGAGATTCTTCGAACCGGGGCCGAAGTCGTATCCCCAGATACGGTCGTAAATGGTGGAGTGGTCCAGCACGATCCCCGAATTCCGCACCAGCAGCTCAAGCAGCTCGAATTCGGTCCGCGTCAATTCCAGTTCCCGCCCGCCACGCCAGGCCCGGCGGGCCTGGGGGTCCATCCGCAGGCCCGCGGCCTCGATGTGCCGGTCGGACACGGGGGGCTCCTTCGGCGCGGCGACGGCACTGGCCGGTGCGGCGGGCCCGGCACCCGCGCCGCTGCGCCGCATCAACGCACGGAGCCGCGCAAAAACCTCCTCGACATCGAAGGGCTTGACGACATAGTCATCGGCCCCCGCATCAAGCCCGGCAATCCGATCAGCGGTCTCCACGAGCGCGGTCAACATCAGAATCGGCGTCCGATCCCCTTCGGCCCGCAGCACCCGACACACCTGAAGTCCATCAATACCCGGCATCATCACATCGAGCACCAGCACGTCCGGCGGCGACTTGTGCGCGTGCGCCAGCGCTTCCACACCGTCCGCCACCGCCGTGACCTGATACCCCTCCAGCGTCAGCGCCCGCTCCAGGGCATGGCGGATGGCTCGGTCGTCTTCAGCAAGCAACACGGTCTGAGGCACCGCCCCAGTCTGCCAAGCCGAACCCCTCTCCGACCGCGACGACCACCATCCCGACCACCCTTTTTACCTGCCTCTCACCGACCCAAAGCCAACCGAAGAGCCACCCCCAGACACACCCCCAGGCTCCCGGGGCCGCAGGACCGCAGGACCGCA
>NZ_LIRL01000641.1 GCF_001419795.1 Streptomyces niveiscabiei | reverse complement strand
GCCGCAGGCCGTGAGGGCGAGGGCGCAGGCGGTGGCGAGGGCGCGTACGGGAGTGATCACCGTAGGACGGTATGACAATCACATCGGGCGTCCGGGGTGCCGCTCCGGACGGTTCACTCAGGGGGCCGAGGATTCCCCGGCCCCCCGTCGTCCCTACCGCCAGGGGCCCGTCACCGCGAACGTCGTCCCGGGCGTGTAGCAGTTGACGTACATCGTCCGCCGGTCCGGCGAGAACGTCACCCCCGCGAACTCACCCCACTCCGGCTTCTCCGGCGTGCCAATGTTCTGCCGGCCGCGGGCCATCGCGTACACCTCCCCCTTCCGCGTCACCCCGTACACGTGCTGCGCCCCGTCCCCGTCCTCGCACACCATCAGCCCGCCGCTCGGCGCGAGGCAGATGTTGTCGGGGGACTCGCCGGGGAGCTGGATGTCCGTGTCCGGGCCGAAGACGAGGACGAGGGTGAGGCGGCGGTCGGCCGGGTCGTACCGCCAGATCTGGCCGAAGTGGTCGGCGGCGGAACCCTCCGCCGAGCGGGCGAACGACGAGACGAAGTAGACGCTCCGGCCTCCCCAGTAGCAGCCCTCCAGCTTCTGGGCGTGCGTGATGCCCTTGCGGCCGTAGTCCTGGAGGCGGGTCGGCGTCGAGACGGCCTGCGGGTCGGGGACATCCACCCACTCGACGCGGTCGAACGCCGTGCCGGGTTCCTGGATCGACGAGAGGTCCGGTACGCCGGGGACGCGCATCGCCTGGAGGCGGCCTCCCGCGCGGAGCGAACCCGGGCCGCACAAGGGCTTCGCCGGGAGGAAGCGGTAGAAGAGGCCGAAGGGGCGGTCGAACGCGTCCTCCGTCTCGTACACGGCTCCCGTGTACGGGTCGATCGCCACGGCCTCGTGCTGGAAGCGGCCCATCGCGGTGAGGGGGGTCGCGCCCGAGCGGTGGGGGTCTGCCGGGTCCACCTCGAAGATGTAGCCGTGGTCCTTCGTGTAACCGTTCGTGCCTGCCTTGTCCTCCGTCTCCTCGCAGGTCAGCCATGTGTTCCACGGGGTGGGGCCGCCCGCGCAGTTCACCGCTGTGCCGGCGATCGCCACGCGTTCCGTGAGGACGTCCCCGTGCGGGGAGAGGGTCAGGGCTGTGCAGCCTCCCTTGCCCTCGGGGTCGTACGTCAGCCCGGGCACCGTCGGGACGGGGTGCTTCGCCGTGACCCTGTTCTCGTGGTTGCGGACCAGGTGGACCCGGCCCGCTCTGCCCGGGAGGGCCGTCATGCCGTCGTGGTTCGAGGGGACGATGCCCTCGCCCGAGCGGAGCGGGTCGCCCTCTCTGGACAGGACGCGGTACCTGAAGCCGCGGGGGAGGTCGAGGAGACCGTCCGGGTCGGGAACGAGGGGGCCGTAACCGTGGTGGCCGATCGGATCCGCGGCGGCCGTCCCGGCGAACAGATCGGTGAGGGCGCCGGTGAAGAGGACGCCTGCGGCGCTGGTGCGGAGGAGTTGGCGGCGTGTTGTAGACATGCGGGGACCTTCCTGCTGGCGGACAGGGGCGGTACGACGCATGTGTCTATCAGGATGATCGCCGTCCGGGAACAAGGCGTGCCCGGCTCGGGGTGTGTCCTGTGGTCCCGGGCCGGGCGTTTGGGGGCTCCCAAGGGGGTGCCGGGAGTTCGCCGTTGGAGGGTGCGGGTTGTGGGTGGCTGGTCGCGCAGTTCCCCGCGCCCCTAAAAGACACGAGTTCCCAAGTGCACGGAGTTTCCGCGCCCTTGAAGAGGCCGAGGCACCGGCGCCGGTACGTGCACCGTGCTGCCCTCGGCCTCGCAACCTGCCCCCCACCCGCCTTGAATGCTCTAACTCGCCGTCATCATCTTTACCGGCTCCGTTCCTACCGAGCTGTGCCTCTCTGCCCAGTTCTCCAGTGCCGTGCGGCACGCGTGGTCCAGGTGGTGGAGGCCCGAGAGGTCCAGTTCCACCGGACGGTCCTGCGGCAGGGACTCCAGGGAGTCCAGGATCTTCGGCAGGCGCAGGAACGTCGCGTTGCCCGACAGGTACGCCTGGACGGGCCCCGCCCCCTTGTCGACGACCTCCAGCTTGATGTGCGACGCCTCCCACGCGGTCTTGGCGACCGCGAGGGCGAGGCCGATCAGGACGCCCTCGAACATGCTCACCGCGACGATGGACACGGCGGTGACGACGAGGATGAGGGCCTCGCCCCGGTGCTCGCGCCAGAGGGAGACGATCGCGCGGACAGGAACCAGCTTCGCGCCCGCGTGGACGAGGATGCCGGCCAGGGCGGGGATGGGGATGTACGCGAGGAGGTTGGGGAACAGGGCGGCGAACAGGAGCAGCCAGACCCCGTGCAGCACGCGGGACGCCTTCGTACGGGCCCCCGCCTGGACGTTCGCCGCGCTGCGGACGATGACCGCGGTCATGGGGAGCGCCCCGAGGGCGCCGCAGATCGTGTTGCCGACCCCCTGCGCCATGAGCTCCTTGTCGTACTCGGTACGCGGACCGTCGTGCAGCCGGTCCACGGCCGCCGCGCTGAACAGGGACTCCGCGGACGCGATCAACGTGAACGCGACGACCGTACCGAGGAGCCCGACGCCGGCGAGTTCGCCGAACGCGCTGAGGGAGGGCGGCTGGATGGAGTCCAGCAGACCCTTGACCTCGACGGTGGCGACCGGCAGATCGAAGGCCACGGCCACCGCCGTCGCGAGCCCGACCGCGGCGAGCGGACCCGGCACCGTACGGACCTTGGCCGGCATCCGCTTCCACAGGACGAGGACGGCGATGGTTCCCGCGCCGAGCGCCAGTGAGGACAGCGCGGTGGTGGAGCCCGCCGCGTCCACGAACGCCTCGGGCAGCCCGGCGATCTTGCCGAGCCCCGACGCGGGAGCCTTCGTGCCGATGACCGAGTACAGCTGGCCGGCGATCAGGACGAGCCCGATTCCGGCCAGCATCCCTTCGACGACGGAGACGGAGATGGCCCGGAAGTACCGGCCCAGCTTGAGCGCGCCCATGGTGATCTGGAGCGCGCCCGAGACGAGGACGATGACGCCGAGCGCCGGGAGGCCGAACTCCTGGACCGCCTCGAAGACGAGGACGGTGAGCCCGGCGGCGGGACCGGAGACCTGGAGGCTGGAGCCCCGCATGAAGCCGGTGACGATCCCGCCGACGATGCCGGTGACCAGGCCGAGTTCGGCCGGCACCCCGGAGGCCACGGCGACGCCCACGCAGAGCGGGAGCGCGACCAGGAAGACCACCAGGGAGGCCGCGAAGTCGGCCTTGAGGTGCGGGAAGCGGGATATGCGGGTGTTCTGGGAAGTGGTCATCGGGCCGCTCACAGAGCCTGGAAGCGGTCGGTGGCGACGTCGTGCTCCTGCACGGCGCCGGTGTGGACCTCGTAGTACCAGCCGCGCACGGTGAGGCGGCCGTCGCCGAGCCGCTTCTCGACGCACGGGTAGGACCGCAGCCGCAACAGCTGCGCGAGGACGTGGTTCTGGACCGCGCGGGCGACGGTCGGGTCGGACGGTTCGGTCGCGTCCGGTTCGTCGGCGGCGTGCGCCAGCCAGTCGCGGACGGCCGGGACGCCGTTCAGGTCGTCACCCCGGACGAGCGCGCCGACCGCGCCGCAGTGCGAGTGGCCGCAGACGACGATGTCGCGGACGCCGAGGACCTCCACGGCGTACTCGATGGTCGCGGCCTCGCCCGAGGGGGCGCCGGTGCCGTACGGGGGGACGATGTTGCCCGCGGTGCGCAGCTCGAAGAGCTCGCCGGGGCGGGCGCCCGTGATCAGGGCGGGGACGACCCGCGAGTCGGAACAGGTGATGAACAGGACCTGAGGGGACTGGCCTTCTGCGAGCTTGGCGAACTCCTCAGGGCGCTGTCCGAACGTACGGGCGTTGTCGATGAGGGGCTGCATGTTCTGGTGACTCCTCCTGGCGCGCGTGGGGGCGCGTCGGACGTGCAGGACAGGGTGGGGGAACTGCTCCGTTCTGCCTGCTCTCTCAGCAGCGGAAGACCTGAAGTGCCGCTGGAGAGTGGCTCGTCGAGGATCTCGACGGGCGATGGCGGTCCGCACCGGGCAAGCCCGCCGGGTGCGCTGCCGCGGGATCGAGCGCCACCACGACCCGCTCGGGCTCGGAGGGAGCCGAGTCGGCGGTCAGGGTGGCGCGGCTTCGGTCGCGGGTGCGCAGCGGACCCGCAGGACCCCCGGACCGGTCACAGTCGCGGGACGTGACTTTGATGTCGCGCAGAGCGATGCCTAGGGGATGAATTCCGGGCTGAGCTTTGGCCTGTGCGTGACGGGCCGTGTGCGCGTGTGCGAAGGGAGAGATGGTGGTGAAGAAGGGGAGTGCGAGCAGGAACGCCGCGATGAGCGCCATGCCGGTCCGGACCCTCCCGCCTCGGAACATGCGCCCCCCTTCGAAGTCTCCACGCGTCTAGTCAGTACCAACTGTTGGTCAATGACTGGTCAAGAAACACGTTAACCCTGCAAAGAGCTTTGCAGGGTTAACTCCGCGTTTCGAGCGGGAGACCGCCTCAAAAAAGCGGTGCGGATGACGAGAACTGGCCCTTGACAGGCCGGGGGTGATTGTGGGTCAGTCCTCGGCGAGCCGCTTCGCGTCACGCGCGAGGGCGGTGAGGCGGGAGATGGCACGGAAGTACTTCTTGCGGTACCCGCCGCCCAGCATCTCCTCGCTGAACAGCCGGTCGAACGGCAGCCCCGAGGCCAGGACGGGCACCTCGCGGTCGTACAGCCGGTCCGCGAGGACGACCAGGCGCAGCGCCGTCGACTGGTCCGGGACCGGGCCGACGTCCGTCAGGCACACCGCCTTCAGGCCGTCCGTCAGCGCGCCGTAGCGGCTCGGGTGGACCTTCGCGAGGTGCTCCAGGAGGGCGGGGAACGCGTCGAGGGAGGCGCCCTCGGTGGCGTACGCGGCCTTCGTGACGACCTCGTCCCCGTACGGCGCCGGCGCGTCCGGCAGGCCGCGGTGGCGGTAGTCCTCGCCGTCGATGCGCAGCGCGCGGAAGTGCGCGGACAGGCCCTGGATCTCGCGCAGGAAGTCGGCCGCGGCGAACCGGCCCTCGCCGAGCTTGCCGGGGAGCGTGTTGGAGGTGGCGGCGAGCGCGACGCCCGCCTCGACCAGCTTGCCGAGCAGGGTCGAGACGAGGACGGTGTCGCCCGGGTCGTCCAGCTCGAACTCGTCGATGCACAGCAGGCGGTGGCCCGACAGCGTCTTCACGGTCTGCTGGAAGCCGAGCGCGCCGACCAGGTTCGTCAGCTCGACGAACGTCCCGAACGCCTTCAGGGAGGGGGCGGCCGGGGTCGCGTGCCACAGGGAGGCGAGGAGGTGGGTCTTGCCGACGCCGTAGCCGCCGTCCAGGTAGACGCCCCGGGGTCCGGCGGGCGCCTTCGCCCTGGCCTTGCCGAAGCCGAAGAACCCCCGTCTGGCGGTACCCGACGCGTGCGCCCCGCCGAGGCCCTCCGCGAACGACTCCAGGACGCCGACGGCCTGCGTCTGGCTCGGCTGGTTCGGGTCCGGGAGGTATGTCCCGAAGCGCACCGAGTCGAACCGGGGCGGCGGGACCATCTCGGCGACCAGGCGGTCCGCCGGGACGTACGGCTCACGCGCGCACAGGGAGACGGGCGCGGCGTGGGCTATCGGCTGGATACCGGAGGGCCCGGGGGAGTTCGTGGACACGGTTACCCATGCTAAAGGGCGTGTAAGACTGCCAGGCATGCGACGCCTGTTCCCTGTGACCGACCAGACAGCCACCGCTGAGCAGTGGAGCCTCGACGAGCTGGCGGACGCGTACGCGTTCCCCCCGGGGCTGTGGCTGCGGGCCAACATGGTCTCCACCCTCGACGGCGCCGGCCAGCACGACGGCCGCTCGCGCCCCATCTCCGGCCCCGCCGACCTGCGGATCTTCGGCGCGCTGCGGGGGCTCGCGGACGTCGTCGTGGTGGGGGCGCAGACCGTACGGCAGGAGGGGTACCGGCCCGCGGTCGCCCAGGAGAGGTTCGCCGCGCGCCGGGCCGCCGCCGGGCAGACGCCCGCGCCCGCCGTCGCCGTCGTCTCCGCCAGCCTCGATCTCGACTTCTCGCTTCCGCTGTTCAGCTCGCCGCTCGTGCCGACGCTGCTGCTGACCGGCGCCGGGGCCGATCCCGTGCGGGTCGCCGAGGCGCGCAAGGCCGGGGTCGAGGTGGTCGTCGCCGGGGACGGCGCCGGTGTCGATCCGGCGCGGGTGCCGGCCGCTCTCGGCGAGCGGGGCTTCGTACGGCTCCTCACCGAGGGCGGGCCCCGGCTGCTCGGGCAGTTCGTCGCCGCCGGGGTGCTCGACGAGCTGTGCCTCGCGCTCTCGCCGCTGCTCGCCGCGGGGGGCGCCCAGCGCATCACCGACGGGCCGCCCGTCGAGGTTCCGCGCCGCTTCGCACTGACGTCCCTTTTGGAGGAGGACGGGTTCCTCTTCGGGCGGTATCAAAGGGGAGAGAGGGGTTCCGGAACGTGAGTCCGACACCCCAGGGCTGTCAAAAAGGCGGAATGTGTCGTTCCGTTTAGCTTCGGGTGGGCAGACTAGGACTCGGCAGAACCCGTGCGAGCACGGGGAAGGATGGTTTCCGCAGGGCCACGGACGGCCTTCGGAGGAGTGAGGGCCACGGGGGTCCTCGAAGGAGAAGCGGGGTACTGGTGTTCACAAGCGTTCTGATGATCGAGAAAGCTCTGACGTCCGCCGACGTGGAGTTCGTCACGACCCTGCACGGCGACGAGCCGGTCACCTTCCACGTGCTGCTCCAGCCTCGCGGGGACCAGGCGGACCGGCTGCTGCGCGCCATCGACGACATCGCCCTCGGCGAGCTAGAGGAAGCCGTGCGGGAACGGGAGACCCCCGAGGGGGAGGCCGCGCGCAGCGTGGGGGAGCGGGCCCTGGAGGTGTCGCTCACCGCGCTGCGCTCCGCCGGGAGCACCGCGGTCGGAACCCTCGTCGAGGACCATCCGCTGGACGCGCTGAAGGGGGTGGTCGACGAGGTGGGCGCGGACGAGGTGATCGTGCTGACCGATCCGCACTACGTGGAGGAGTTCTTCCACCGCGACTGGGCCTCACGGGCACGGCACAAAGTGGGCGTACCGGTGCTGAAACTGTTCTCCCACAGCGACGCGTAGGGGCTGACAGGCTTCGCTAGGGTTGGGGTCGATTGACCTGTTCCGGTTCGACCTCTGGAGTACCGCCCATGGCACCCGGCCTTCCCGCCTCCCTCGAACGTCCGCACTTCATCGGGATCGGCGGGGCCGGGATGTCCGGGATCGCCAAGATCCTCGCCCAGCGCGGGGCGAAGGTCGCCGGGAGCGACGCCAAGGACTCCGGGACGGCGCAGGCGCTGCGGGCCCTCGGCGCGACCGTCCACATCGGGCACGCGGCGGCCCACCTCGCGGACGACGCCAGCAGCGTCGTCGTCTCCTCGGCGATCCGCGCGGACAACCCCGAACTGGTCCGCGCCGCCGAGCTGGGCATCCCCGTCGTGCACCGCTCCGACGCGCTCGCGTCCCTCATGGACGGCCTGCGCCCCATCGCCGTCGCCGGCACCCACGGCAAGACCACCACCACCTCCATGCTGGCCGTCTCCCTCTCCGCCCTCGGCCGCGAGCCCTCCTACGCCATCGGCGGCGACCTCGACGCGCCCGGCTCCAACGCCCTCCACGGCACCGGCGAGATCTTCGTCGCCGAGGCCGACGAGTCCGACCGCAGCTTCCACAAGTACGCGCCCGAGGTGGCGATCGTGCTGAACGTGGAGCTGGACCATCACGCCAACTACGCGTCCATGGAGGAGATCTACGACTCCTTCGTGACGTTCGCGGGGCGGATCGTGCCGGGCGGGACGCTGGTGATCTCGGCGGATCAGGAGGGGGCGCGGGAACTGGCCCGCCGGGTGTCGGACGTCCGGGTCGTCACGTACGGCGAGGCCGCCGACGCCGATGTCCGGGTCCTGTCCGTCGTACCGCAGGGGCTGAAGAGCGAGGTCACCGTCCTGCTGGACGGGCAGCAGCTCACCTTCACCGTGTCCGTGCCCGGGCGGCACTACGCGCTCAACGCGGTCGCCGCGCTGACGGCGGGCGCGGCGCTGGGGGTCCCCGCCGGCGAGCTCGCGCCCGCACTCGCCGCGTACACGGGGGTCAAGCGGCGGCTCCAGCTCAAGGGCGAGGTCGACGGCGTCCAGGTCATCGACTCGTACGCGCACCACCCGACCGAGATGACCGCGGACCTGGAGGCGATGCGGGCCGCCGCCGGGGACGCGCGGATTCTCGTCCTCTTCCAGCCGCACCTCTTCTCCCGTACGCAGGAGCTGGGCCGCGAGATGGGGGACGCCCTCGCCCTCGCCGATGCCTCCGTCGTCCTCGACATCTACCCCGCGCGGGAGGACCCCGTCCCCGGGGTCACCAGCGCGCTGATCATCGACGCGGCCCGGGCCGCCGGCGCCGACGTCACCGCCGTCCACGACAAGGCCGCCGCGCCCGCCGTCCTCGCGGGAATGGCCCGGGGCGGGGATCTCGTTCTCACCATGGGCGCGGGTGATGTCACCGACCTGGGCCCGCTGATCCTGGACCACCTGCGGACGAGGGGCTGACATGGCGTACGACGTCGAGAAGACCGACGAGGAATGGCGCGCTGAGCTGGGCCCGGAGGAGTACGCGGTCCTGCGGCAGGCCGGTACGGAGCGGGCGTTCACCGGGGAGTACACCGACACGAAGACGGTCGGCGTGTACTCCTGCCGGGCGTGTGGTGCCGAGTTGTTTTCGTCGGACACGAAGTTCGAGTCCCACTGCGGCTGGCCGTCCTTCTACGACCCCAAGGACACGGACGCGGTGGAACTGATCCAGGACCGCTCCCACGGGATGGTCCGCACAGAGGTGCGGTGCGCCCGGTGCGGGTCGCACCTGGGGCACGTCTTCGAGGGCGAGGGCTACGCGACCCCGACCGACCAGCGGTACTGCATCAACTCCATCTCACTGAAGCTGACGCCTGCGGAGGGCTGAAGTCACAGCAGCTCGCGCTGGACCATTGCCGACATCACCAGCATCCCCGGCAGCAGGGGGACCCAGACCGTGAGGACGCGGTAGCCCAGGACGGTGGCTGTGGCGAGGGAGAGGGGGGTGCCGTAGCCGGCGAGGGTGAGGATCAGGGCGGCGTCCAGGGGGCCTATGCCGCCTGGGGCCGGGACCGCGCCTGCCGCGGTGCTGGCTGCGAGGTAGGCGAAGGCCAGTTGGAGCCAGGAGAGGGGGAGGTCAAGGGAGGTGCCCACCGAGGCTACTATCGCCGCCTGGATCAAAGGGGCCGCCATCGCGCCGCCCCACAGGGCCAGGACGCGGGACGGGCGGGAGTGGATGCCCTTGACGCCGGTCAGGGCCGTGCGGACGAAGTCGACCGTGGGGCGGCGCAGGGGGCGGAACGCCGCCAGGACCAGGGCGGCTGCGGCGGGGACCAGGAGGATGCCG
This sequence comes from Streptomyces niveiscabiei, assembly GCF_001419795.1. Taxonomy (GTDB): domain Bacteria; phylum Actinomycetota; class Actinomycetes; order Streptomycetales; family Streptomycetaceae; genus Streptomyces; species Streptomyces niveiscabiei. The sequence goes on along the minus strand of NZ_LIRL01000641.1, from coordinate 773 downwards.
GTCACCGCGGCCATCAGGGCTTGGCCGTTGGGGAGGAGGGCCTCGGGGCGTACCGCGTTCGGGGCCGCTATCACGAACGCCAGCACCACCGGGGTCTTGGCCACCGCCCTCGCCAGGGAGTAGAGGGCCAGGGACGCCGTCGCGCGGGGCAGCGGGACGCCCTGGCGCTGGAGGAAGCGGAGCGTCACCGCGTGGGCGCCCAGGCTCGCCGGGAGGACGTGGTTCGCCGCGCCCGCCGCGAACTGGGAGGCCAGCAGGGGGCCCGGCGGGAGGCGGTCCAGCAGGGCGCCCTGGCGGATGAACGCCGCCGCCACGCAGCCCAGGAACGTGAAGCCCGCGCCGGCCAGCAGCCACCACGGGTCCGCGCCCGTCAGGCGGGTCGCGCCGTCGCGGACCGTGTGCCAGTCCAGCGCCGCCCAGATGATCAGGAACAGCAGCGGCAGCAGGCTGATCGCCCGGCGGACGTGGCGGCTCGCGGCGGGGTTCTTCCCGGCCGTCGTGGTCGTCGGGAGCGGGGCTGTCTCGTCGTACAGCGTCTTCGTGGTCGGCAGCACGGTCACGGGGCGCTTCGTCCTTTCGCGTCGCCCCCTCCCGCGTGGGGCGTGCGGGAGGGGGCGAGGTGCGGCGGCGTCGGTCCGGAGTGAGCGGTGGGGCGTACGAGGAGTCTCGCGCGCCCCCTGGACCGTCGCCGGTGTGGGGAGGGGATGAGGGAGAGATTCCCCTCCGGTGTGACGGTGCGGTGTCCGGGAGCCTACGAGGTGCGGGCGGAGGGG
>NZ_LIRL01000640.1 GCF_001419795.1 Streptomyces niveiscabiei | reverse complement strand
CGCCGTGCTCGCCGCCGTGGACCTGAAATGCCGTCGCGGTGTGGTGAGGAGAGCCGGCAGGAGTTCCCCTCCACGGCGGCGAGCACGGCGGCTTTCGCGACATCTTTACTCACCTCGCCCGGCCGACCGTTGGTGTTCCCGTTGAGCGCGGTCGGCCCTTCGCCGGACGGTCCCACCAGCCAGCCGCCCCGCCGGGTCGCGACGGCCGTACGACTCCGCTTGCGGCCCGCCGGGCGAGAGGGACGCGTCGCTAAACACACCATCGGTGCGCCCCGCACCCGAGTTGGCCCGAAACGACCTCGTCGCCTCCCTCTTGCCCTACCAGCCTGGCGTGGGCATGGCGTACGCATGCTGTGCCGTTCTTGCCCTCGTGGAGGGCTCACACCTCGGAGGGACAACACGTGACATCAGCGAACAGCACGGCGCGAACGGGTCTGCGCAGGAAGATCGGAGCTGTCGTCGGCGTGGTGGCCGCAGCCGCCACCGGCATGACCCTCTTAGCGGCGCCCGCGTCCGCGGGCCCCAACTGCGCCTCCGGGTACCACTGCGTCTTCTACAGCAGCCTCACCTCGGCCCGGCACTCGTACTTCAACAGCGACGCGAACTTCACCAACGACACCTTCAACCAGGTCAGCAGCGGGGCGGGCTACGGCCAGAACGTCAACGACAACACCGCGTCCGCCAGCAACTCCTCCACCGGCGGATACGAGAGCCACTACTACCTTCACATCAACAACAACTCGTTCCTGTTCTGCGTGAACCCCGGCAGCTACGTCCAGTACCTGCCCAGCGGTCAGCGGAACGAGGCGAGTTCGCTCCAGCTCACCGGTACGACGTCCACCCCCTGCTACTGAGTGGTCCAGGCAGGAAGGGGCCGGCGGACCACAGTCCGCCGGCCCCTACCGGAAGGAGGCACCGGGAGTGTTCCACAAGACATCGCCGACGGAGTCCGCACCGGATCCCGCGCGACGGCGGAGACGTACCGCCGGCGCCATGATCCTTGCGCTGGTGCTCGCGGCAGGCGCGGCGGCCTGGGTGTTCTCCTCCCGCACCGAGGCGACCCCGCCCCGGCGGACCGCCCCGAGCCCGGCCGAACTGGCCGAGCGGCTCCCGTTCTTCGGGATCCTCTACGCGCGCACCGCCTCGGAAGTCCAGGTCGCCGAGGCGCAGCGGCAGCTCGGCATCGACTGCATGACTCGGCACGGTTTCAGCTACCGGCCGGCCCCAGTGGCCGGAGCGGCCGGCCCCGTCCAGGACCGGCCCACCGCCTTCGGCCTGGAATCGCTCACCGCACCCAGGCCCGCAGTTTCCTCCCCCGCACCCACCGAAGAGTCCCCCGACCCGGCCTTCACCCGCGCGCTCTTCGGAGACCCCGACGAACGGATCTCCGCGGCGGGAAAGACGATCCGCGTCTCCCGCCCGGCCGACGGCTGCCTCGCCGAGGCGGAGAAACGGCTCCTCGGAGCGGACCGGCTGCGCTGGCTCCAGCTCAGGATCCAACTCGGCGACGGAGAGAAGGAAGCACGGCAGCAACTGGACAAGGACCCCCGGTTCCGTACGGCGACCGACCGCTGGCGGCGCTGCCTGCACACCGCAGGCTACGACCACAAGGACCCGGTGGCCCTGATGTACAGCCTTCCTCGGGGCACCGACCCCGCCCGCAGTCCCCTCGTCCGAGCCGACCTGCGGTGCAAGCAGGACACGGACTACCTCACCACCGCCTACACCCGCCTCGAAGCAGCCCAGACCACCTGGCTCCGACAGCACTCGACCCTGCTCACCGAGTGGAAGACGCTGCAACTCCGCCGCCAGGACAACGCACGCCAGGTACTGGGAACCGATCGCTGACCCGTCCCGCCGCAACGGAGGTTCGCGAGACTCCCGGGGAGAGGCGGCGGCCGTGTCGGTACGGATGCTGACGGGCCCGTTCCGTCGCGTATGACGCCGGGCGGTCCCTCGTGGGTGTGATCGGCCGCCACCAGGTAGGCGTGGTGGTCCTTGCCTGTTCGGAATCGTGCAGAAGACCGCCGTGCACTCCGTGGAGACCGCCCGTCCCGGACGCGCGGCCAAGCTGCCGAGGCGACGCGGGCCGTCAGCCTTCCGGGTCATCCGCATGACAGGGGGCGTCCGCTCGGGTAGCGCGTGCACCGGCAGCAGCGTCCAGGCTTCAGGACACCCCCGGCCGGACACCCCGTCCTCGTTGGGCAGGCCGAGCTTGCGGTAGCCGGAGCCGGTCGCGATGATCACGCTCCTTGCGCGGTGCACGCGGAGTCGGTGAGCGGCTTGATGTCGCCGGTGAGGTCGACGGCCGTGATGTCGTCGTCGATCATCTCGGCGCCGACCCTCTGAGCCTGGGCCCGCACCGGGCCGTCGACCCCCTGAGGGAAGCCGGGACTGAGCTGGGCGCGGGCGGTGTAAAGGGCGGCGGTGTTATCCGGCGCGCCCGGAGCCGATGATGACGACCTCGCGCACCCGATCGGGCTGGGGCACAGCGCTCATGCCTCCCGCTTGGCGTCGATCTCGGCGATCAGGGCCTCGATGCGGGCCTTGATCTCGTCGCGGATCGGACGGACGGCGTCGACGCCCTTGCCGGCGGGGTCTTCCAGGGCCCAGTCGAGGTACTTCTTGCCGGGGAAGATCGGGCAGGCGTCGCCGCAGCCCATGGTGATGACGTAGTCGGACGCCTGGACCGCCTCGGTCGTGAGGATCTTCGGCGTGGCGGCAGAGATGTCGATGCCGACCTCGGCCATCGCCTCGACGGCCGCCGGGTTGACCTGGTCGCCGGGCAGGGAGCCTGCGGAGCGGACCTCGATGCGGTCGCCCGCGAGGTGGGAGAGGAATCCGGCGGCCATCTGCGAGCGGCCGGCGTTGTGGACGCAGACGAACAGCACGGAGGCGAGCGGGGCGGCGGACATATGTTCTTCCTTCATACGGTGAGTGGCAGGCGGTGCAAGGGGAGTCAGGTGCTGGGCAGGTCGGCGAGCAATTCAGCGACGCGGAGGTCGACGTCGTCCCGGATGGCGCGGACGGCTTCGATCGGCGCGCCGTCGGGATCGGCGACGGACCAGTCCAGGTAGCGGCGGCCGGGTACGACAGGGCAGGCGTCGCCGCAGCCCATGGTGATGACGGTGTCCGCGGCCTTCACGATCTCGTCGGTCAGCGGCTCGGGGAACTCCTCGGCCGTGCCGGCGCCGGCTTCGGTGAGGACCTGCGCGATGTGCGGCTCGATCCCTGGCCCGGGGTGGGTGCCCGCGGAGGAGACGGCGACCCGGCCATCCGCCCTGTGCTGTAGGAGGGCTGCGGCGAGCTGGGAGCGGCCGGCGTTATGGCTGGACACGAAGAGCACGCGCACCGGTCCGCCGCCCGGTGTGCCCTGGACGTGGGCAAGGGCGTCGAGGCGTTCGGCCAGTACGACCAGGTGCGTGGTGACCGAAGCCACCTCGGCCGGGCGCGCATCCGGCACGGCAGGGGTAGGTGCGGCGGACATGGGAGGACCCCTTCGACGGGTCACAGGTCAGCCCCGGCTGGTATCAGCGCCGGGTGATGTGACAGTATCAGTCCATGATGACGTCAGTCGACACTGATCTGATCCGGGTGCTGGCCGACCCGCTCAGGCTCCAGATCGTGACCCTGCTCGCCCAAGAGACGCTGTGCACCACCCACCTGGTGGAGGAGACCGGCGCCCGGCAGACCAACCTCTCCAACCATCTGAGAGTCCTGCGCGAGGCAGGGGTCGTCGAGACCGAGCCGTGCGGACGCTTCACCTACTACAAGCTCCGCCCTGACGTCATCGCCCGACTCGCCGGGCAGTTCGCCGACCTGGCCGAACAGGCCCGTACCGCCGCCGCCAACAAGAGGGCCTGCCCGTGACCCGCGCCGAAGCACCCGCGACGCCCCAGGAAGCATCCGTCGTCGCCAAGCTCTCCACGCTCGACCGCTACCTCGCCGTCTGGATCCTCATCGCCATGGCCGTCGGCCTCGGCCTCGGGCGGGTGATTCCAGGACTGGACGACGCGCTGGCCGAGGTGGAGATCGGCGGGATCTCCCTGCCGATCGCGCTCGGCCTGCTGATCATGATGTATCCGGTCCTGGCGAAGGTCCGCTACGACAAGCTGGACGCCGTCACCGGCGACCGCAGGCTGATGATCTCCTCGCTGGTCATCAACTGGGTTCTCGGCCCGGCGGTGATGTTCGCCCTGGCGTGGATCTTCCTGCCGGACCTGCCCGAGTACCGCACCGGCCTGATCATCGTCGGTCTTGCGCGCTGCATCGCCATGGTGATCATCTGGAACGATCTCGCCTGCGGTGACCGCGAGGCCGCCGCCGTCCTCGTCGCACTGAACTCGGTCTTCCAGGTCATCGCCTTCGGCCTGCTCGGCTGGTTCTACCTCGATCTGCTGCCCGGCTGGCTGGGCCTCGGCGACGGCGAGCACCTGGACATCTCCCTGTGGAAGATCGCGGCGAACGTGGTGATCTTCCTCGGCGTCCCGCTGCTGGCCGGCTTCCTGACCCGCCGGATCGGCGAGCGGAAGCTGGGCCGCGAGGGCTACGAGCAGCGCTTCCTGCCGAAGATCGGCCCCTGGGCGCTGTACGGGCTGCTGTTCACGATCGTCATCCTCTTCGCCCTGCAAGGAAAGACGATCACCTCGCAGCCGCTGGACGTCGCGAGAATCGCGCTGCCGCTGCTGGTCTACTTCGCCGTCATGTGGTTCGGCACCTTCGCGCTCGGCAAGGCCATCGGCCTGGCCTACGACCGCACGGCCACCCTCGCCTTCACCGCCGCGGGCAACAACTTCGAACTGGCCATCGCGGTCGCCATCGCCACCTTCGGCGTCACCTCCGGCCAGGCTCTCTCGGGAGTCGTCGGCCCGCTCATCGAGGTACCCGTCCTGGTGGCGCTGGTGTACGTCTCCCTCGCCTGGCGGCGGAAGTTCACGGCGGCCGGCATCTGACCCTCAGTACCCGCAAGGGGGCGGCCGTGCGCGATCGCGTCCGGCCGCCCTCTTCTGCCGTGCGCGACCACCACACCTCGGCGCGCCGCCTGCTTCACGCGGGCGGCACCGGCCGACGGGGCGCAGCCAGTCGCCGGCCTCGCCCAATCCCACCAGCAGCACGGCGGAAGCCGCGCACCGAGCGAGGCCATAGGCTGGTCCGCGGTCTCTCCCAGCAGCCACAGCGTCCGGGTGAGTCCGGCCCACCCCAGCAGGAACAAGGCGATCTCACGGCCCCATTGCGCCACCTCGATCACGCATCCGATGGCGGCCAGGACGCCAGCTACGGCGGTCGCGGCCATGACCAGCCCCGGTGAGGCGCCGGCCAGTCGCGGGACGGTATTGAGCGGCGCGGCGGGGAACAGGGGCAAAGAACAGGCGGCGAGGCCGTCCAGTGCCAGGTCACGGACGCCCAGTTGTCGTGAAGGACCACTGATCGCAGGCGCTGCCGGGTCGGCGGAGTTCGCCGACCGCGGTCCTGATCACCGGAGCGGCGCCGATGACGACGAGGGCAAAAGGCTGGGATCGGGCATCAGACCGCCGTGCCGTCGTGCCGGTCCGGGCCGGGCGGGCTGTCGGTAGATACCGTCGGCGTCCTCGTCGAGGTTCTCTTCCTCGTGCAGACACCGGTGGACCCGGTTGCGCAGGCGCAGGAGCACCGCGACCAGGGAGGCGATCAGGACTGCGGCTCGCCGGGCTCGCTCACGGGGAAAGCAAGTTCCCGATCAGCAGGGCTGCGGTGGAGCCAGCGTACGGAGTGCTCGACCAACCCGGCGTACCCGCTTCGGTCCGGGACCGGGCTCGCAGCGACCCGGCCCAGCACCGCCCCGACCTCGTCGACGGCCAAGCGGGCTCGGACAGCTTCGCCGCGTCAAACGCCTCCCCAGCACGGCGCCTTCGTCTCGAAGGTGGCGTTGCCCTCGTCGATGCCCGCCTGACAGATTGCCAGCACCTGCCCGGTGTGTCCCTCAGCGGCACAACCACCTCACTCGGCGGCCATCATCCCGCGGCCGGCACAGCCAGCAGCTTGCCCATCGCCGCCAGCACCGAGGGCTCGACGCGGTAGTACACCCAGGTGCCGCGCCGCTCGGAGGTGAGCAGCCCGGCTTCCTTCAGCTTCTTCAGGTGGTGGGAGACGGTCGGCTGGGAGACGCCGACGTCGGAGATGTCGCACACGCACGCCTCCCCGCCCTCGTGCGAGGCCACGGCGGAGAACAACCGCAGGCGGACCGGGTCGCCCAGCGCCTTGAACATCCGCGCGGCCACCTCCGCCTCTTCCGCGGTCATCGGACGCTCGGCCAGCGGCGGGCAGCACGGCGCCACGCCCTGGCCGTCAACGGGCTCGATCAGCGGCAGCACCTTCGCATTCGACATACGTCTATGTTGACACATGTCGAACCAGCGCAGGCGCAGAGTCACCGGCGCGAGACGGGCGGCCAGACGGCGGGCGCCCCACTCCGCGTCCCCAGCCCACGCCAGGCAGCGAGTCCAACGTCAGGTTGCGCTGCCACTCCGATCCGACGAACGCCGGCCCCGACACCCCCGCAGCCAGGCCCTCACGATGCCGGAGCTCCCTTCGACGTCGTCGACATCCTCCAGCAGCAGCCCTCTCCGTTTCGATACATGTCTATGTTGACACCCATCGATACAGCCGTCATGCTGGGCCGCGCAAGCCATCGACAGTTGTCGAACCAAGCGAGGAGTCGTCGTGAACGCGCCCGCCACCACCGAACTGCCCGTCGCCGTGATCGGGGCCGGCCCCGCCGGACTGGCCGCCGCCGCCCACCTTCTCGACCAGGGCATCGAGCCCCTGGTCCTGGAAGCCGGCCCCACTGCCGGTGCCGCGGTGCGCGAGTGGTCGCATGTGCGCCTGTTCTCCACCTGGGGCGAGGTCGTCGACCCCGCCGCCGAAAAGCTCCTCGCCCCCACCGGCTGGACCCGGCCCGACCCGGCCACCTACCCCTCCGGCGGCGACTGGGCCGAGCTCTACCTCCAGCCGCTCGCCGACGTCCTCGGCGACCGCGTCCGTACCGGCGCGCGCGTCACCGGCGTCTCCCGCGCGGGCCGGGACCGCATCGTGGACGCCGACCGTGAACAGCAGCCGTTCGTCGTGCACGTCACCCACGCCGACGGCCGTGAGGAGCGCCTCTTCGCCCGCGCCGTCATCGACGCCTCGGGCACCTGGGCCACCCCCGGCCCGGCAGGCGGCAGCGGTCTGCCCGCCCTCGGCGAGACGGCGGCAGCCGACCGGATCACCTACCGCGTCCCGGACCTCAAGGACCCCGCCGTCCACGCCCGGTACGCGGGCAAGCGCACCGCGGTGATCGGTTCCGGCGCCTCCGCCTTCACCGCGCTCGCCTACCTCGCCGACCTCGCCAAGTCCGACGACGGCGAGGGAACGAAAAGCGTGTGGATCCTGCGCCGGGGCATCTCCGGCTCCACCTTCGGCGGCGGCGAAGCCGACCAGCTCCCCGCCCGCGGCGCACTCGGCCTGGCGGCGAAGGCCGCCGTCGACGCCGGCCACGCGGATGCGGTCACCGGCTTCCGCACCGAGGCGATCGAGCGAGCGGACGACGGCCGACTGGTCCCGGTCGGTGAGGACGGGCGCCGCCTGGACGCGGTAGACGAAGTGATCGTGCTGACCGGTTTCCGCCCCGACCTGTCCTTCCTGTCCGAACTGCGCCTGGGGCTCGACGAGCGCCTCCAGGCACCTACCGCGCTGGCGCCGCTGATCGACCCCAACCAGCACTCCTGCGGCACCGTCTACCCGCACGGCCACCGCGAGCTCTCCCACCCCGAACAGGCCGTCTACCTGGTCGGCATGAAGTCCTACGGCCGGGCCCCCACCTTTCTCGCCATGACCGGCTACGAGCAGGTCCGCTCCGTCGCCGCCGCGCTCGCCGGCGACCTCGCCTCCGCCGACCAGGTCGAACTCACCCTGCCCGAGACCGGAGTCTGCGGAGGCGCCGGACTGTTCGACGCCCCCGACGCCCAGGAAGCCGACGGCGGCGGCTGCTGCGCGCCCGCGCCCCAGCTCGTCCAGATCGCCGCCCCCACCGCGATCGGAGCAGGAGCTGAGCAGCCCCCGACAGGCGGCTGCTGACAACTCGCCGGCGAGCCAGTCCGCTGGCCGGCATCGGCACCGCCGGGGTACCAACGCCCTGGTCCGTCCCGGCGCGTCCCGGTAGGGGTGGTGAGGGCCACCATCGAGGGGCAGGCCGTCACAGCAGTGGACCGCTACCGGCAAGCCCGGTCCGAAAGGGTCGTCTCCGGTCCACTTCGGACACCGCCGACTCCGTGGTGCGCAACGCTCGTTGGCCGAGGTGACGGACCAATCCATGTCACACGGCAGGCTCAGGGCTTCATGACGACCATCGCCACCATCGAACTCGACGACGGCTCGCTGCTGCGGGTGGAGACCGCAGCGACGGACGACGCGTACGACGCGTACGAGCCCATCGGCCGGCCGCGGCCCGCGGAAACCGTGGGGAGCGCCGCGGAGACCCTGCGGGAGGCGGTCGACCGGGTGCGTCCCGTCGTTCAGGACGTGGTCGACTCGCTGCGCGCGATGCCGCGCCGACCCGACCGGATCACGCTGGAGTTCGGGGTGAAGGTGACCGCGGAAGCCGGCGTCGTGCTCGCCAGGACGGCCGCCGAGGCGCACTTCAGTGTGGGCGTGGAGTGGGAAGCGACCGGTGAGGTCTGACCGGCTCCCCTCGCGGGCCCGCTACGAGCGGGGGGCGGCACGGGTTCTGGGCCCGGACGGAGCGGTCACGGGAGCGGGTTTCCTCGTCGGCGACCGGTTGGTGTGCACGTGCGCCCACGTCGTCCAGGAGCCGGACGGCGGCCGTCCGCAGAGGTCGGTCTCCGTGGACTTCCCGCTGCTCGCCGGGGCCGGCGCCTGTACGCCGGTCACGGCCGAGGTGGAGTCCTGGCGGCCGGAGGAGGACATCGCGATCCTGCGCCTGCACGCCCCGGTGGACGGCACGGAGCCGCTGCCCCTCGTGACCGACGAGAGCGACGAATGGGGCGGCGAGGTCCGTTCCTTCGGCTTCCCCGTGGACGCGCCGCGCGGCGTGAACGCCACCGGCGTGCTGCGGGGCCGGCAGCGCGCCGACCGGCTCCAGCTCGACCTCGCCGCCCACGGGGTGCCGATCACGCAGGGGTTCAGTGGGGCCGCCGTATGGGACGTACGGCGCGATGCCGTCGTCGGCATGCTCGTCACCCGTGGACGGCGCGGGCTCAGCGGCACCGCCTACCTGATCCCGGCCGACCGGCTGATCGGGGCGGATGTGGAGGTGGAGTGTCCCTTCCGTGGACTGGACCGGTTCGAGGAGGGCGACACCCGGTACTTCCACGGCCGCGGACCTGACGTACGGGCGCTACGGGAGGCACTCGGGTCGCGGCCGGTCACCGTGCTCGCCGGGCCCTCGGGCAGCGGGAAGTCATCCCTGTTCAGGGCGGGTCTGCTGGCCGACCTGCGCCGCCGGGGGACGCCCACGGCGCTGCGCGTTCCCCCGCCCGCCGCCGATCCGGCCACGGCGGCACCGGACCAGGCGGACGCCTGGGTGGCGGAGGCGGTCACCGCCGTCTGGCAAGCGGCTGCCCCCGACCCCGCGGCCCGCCGGGAACGGCTGGACGCCCTGCGCGAAGCCTGCGCCGGGCCGGACGGCGCACGCCTCGCGCTGCGCGGACGGCTCCGTGACGAACTCGGGCCGCAGGGAGCCGTTCTCCTTCTCGACCAGTTCGAGGAGTACGCCGCCGCTGCCCCGCAGAGTGCGCTGCGGGCCTTCCGCGCGCTGTCGGCGCTGACCGATGCTCCGGACCCGGCGCAGGGCGGCGGACTGCGGGTCGCGCTGACCGCGCGGCCCGCCACGCTGGAGGCGCTCACCGCCGCCGACACCTCGGCGGCCCTGGGCCGGGCGGTCACGTTCCTCGCCCCGATGACGCCCGAGGCGCTCGCGCTCACCGTCGACGAACCGGTCAAGGCAGTCCCCGGGCTGTACCTGGAGGCCGGTCTGAGCGCCCGCCTCGTCCGGGACGCCGTCGACGAACCCGGCTGCCTCCCCCTGCTCCAGTTCGCCCTCACGGAGCTGTGGAAGCGGAAGAAGGCCCACACCCTCACCCATGCCGCGTACGAGGAGATCGGCGGGGTCGGTGGAGCCCTCAGGACGTACGCCGAGCAGGCGCTCACCTCGTGCCTCGCGGAGCACGGCCTGCCGCAGGACACCGCCTGTCGGCTCTTCCAGCGGCTGGCCCGCCCGGACGGCCGCGACGGCTTCACCCGGCGGGCCGTCCCCATCGGCCAACTCTCCCCGGAGCAGGCGCGGTTGGCCCGCGCGCTGGCCGCATGCCGGCTGCTCGTCTGGGACGTCGCCGCAGCCCCGGAGCACGGACCGGCGGGCGGCACCGTCCACGTCGTCCACGAAGCCCTGCTGCGCGAGTGGCCGCGCCTGTCCGAGTGGCTGCGGGACGGTGCGGCGTTCCGCGACTGGCAGGAGCGCACGGCACGGGACGCGGCCGACTGGGAGGCCCGGGGGCGGGCCTCCGGGCTCCTGCCGCACGGGGTGCGGCTGGCCCAGGGCCTGGAGTGGCTGGCCCGCCGCCCGGAGGACCTCACCCCGCTGGAACGGGACTACCTGGAGGCGGGCCGGCGGCGGGAGCGCCGCGGACTGCGGCGGCTGTGGGCGGTGACGGGACTGGTCACCGTCCTGGCCCTGCTGACGGCCGGCCTCGCGGCCCACAGCATCCGTGAACTGCGCCGCAACCAGCAGCAGTTGCGGATCGCCGCCGCCACCGAACTGGGCGAACTCGCCGGTGAGACCGCCGAGCAGTCACCGGACAGCGCGTTCCGCTACGCGGCGGGCGCCTGGACCGCACAGCACACACCGGAGGCTCGGCGCGCGCTGTTCGCCCAGTACGTCCGCGCGCGCGACACGGTGTGGTCGCGCAGCGGGCTGTGGCCCGGGACGGTCCAGTCCGCGCGTTCCTCGCTCGACGGCGACACCTTGCTGGTCGTGTCCCGGCCGCACGGCGGCTCGGACCTGGCGATCACGGCCGTGACCGACACGCTCGGCGACACGCCGCGGGCGCGGCGGCTGCGGGGCGTGCCCGAGGGCCTCGACCTGGAGGGCTTCGAGGACGACCTCAGCGACGACGGGCGGCATTACGCGCTGGCGACGGCAGAAGGCAGGACGCTGCTCTGGAACCTGGCCGACCCCGTTCCCGCTCCACGTCTCCTGTCCGAGCCGCTGGCCGGTCGCGGCAAGGTCTACGACTCCTCGGTGGACTTCTCCGAGGACGGCGGGCGCGTGCTGCACTTCTACCAGTTCGAGACCCCACGTCCCGAAGACACCGGACGCCACGCGCTGGCGCGCCTGTGGGACACCCGGAACGGGAAGCCGCTGCCGCTCTCCCAGCGGTCCATGGCCCTGTACACCCCGGACGCGGCGTGGCTGCTGGGCCGGGGCGACCAGCTCGCCGTCGGCATCACGCACAAGGTTCGCGGAGGACAGGACCCGGCCTGGGAGCACTACCTCGACCTGCACGACACGGCCTCCGGCAACCGTCTGCGGCGTGTTCTCGGGCCGGTGGAGAAGAGGTCGATGAAGCCCGTCGACCGAGGGCGGGCCGTCCTCCTCGACAGTGAGCACGGCACCTCCTGGCACCCTCTGGCTCCCGGAGCCGCCCGGCCCGGCGTCGACCTGAAGGCGAGCCACTTCTTCACCGACATGACCGGCACCCACTTCCTGGACAGCCGGACCACCACCAGCGGCAGCATCCGGGCCGTCACGCTGCTCGACGCCCGGCAGAAGCCCCGCCACTGGGCCACGGTCCTGCCGAAAGAGATCGGCTCGTCCATCACGGAACACATCGCTGTGAGCGGCTCGGGCCCGGGACCGCGTACTGTCCTCGCCGTCGTGGGGGACTCCCTGTTGCGGACACGGCCCGTGCCGATCGCCCGGCCGCCGGCGAACGCTTCCTCCGCCGGCGTCCAGTCCGCCGTCTCCCCCGACGGCTCGCGCGTGGCACGCCTGTCCCAGGGCCTGCTGGAGGTGGTGGGGCCGGGCGGCCAGATCGTGGCCGCCCGGCGGCTCCCCTTCGACAAGGCTGTGCAGCAGGACGATTTCTCCCTGCGTCTGCTCTGGGTCACCCACGAGGACGGGGACGCCGTTCTCGTCTGGTCCCACCGGTTCGACGACGCGGCGCTGTTCGACGTGGCGACGCTGCGCGCCAGGAAGCGGGTCGCCTGGGACTGCGGCCGTGGCAGCGGCGAGTTGTGGAACAGACCTCAGGACATCGTCCAGACATCGGACGGGGACCTCGTCGTCCTGTGCCTGGGCGACGCGCTCGTACGGCTCGATCCCCGCAGCGGCGTCCGGACCGGGGGCCCGCTACGCCTCGAACCCGAGCCCCAGGAACCGGGCAGCTTCTCCCCCACCGGCCAGCTCCTGCCCCGCCCGGGCCACGGCGACGAGGTGGCGGTCGTCACCGACCACTGGGCCGACCATGGCCGCATCGAGGTGTGGGACGTACAACGCGGCACACGGACCGCCGAGTTGCCGGGCCCGCCGCTGCGCTACACCAGTCGACTCCCGCACCGATGGCTGACGTTCAGCGCCGACGGCAACCGTCTGGCCGCGCTCGGCCTCAACCACCGCGTGCAGTGGTGGCGGGTCGACGACGAGAAGAAGGAGGACGAGACACGCCCCCTCCCGGAGACGGACGGCCTCCTGGGCATCGCGCCGGACGGAACCCTCGTCACCCTCTCGTCGAGCACCGTCAGCCTCTTCTCCCCCTCGGATGGCGACCCCCTCGGCCACTTCACCTGGCCCGCGAACAGCTCACTGCGTGCCGGCCGGCTCACCGAGAACTCCCTTCGCCTCCTGAGCGACGAGGACGACCTCACCCTCGACCTCTCCCCCACCCACTGGCACAGCACGATCTGCTCCGCCGCCCCAGGCCCCTACACCCCCGCTCAGCGGACGGCACCCCGCCTGGAACTGGCGCGGGAGACGAGGCCGTGTCCTGCGGGCTAGGCGCCACGTGGGTGTCGTGCAGGAGCGTTTCCTGATGGGGCGGAGGGGCAGGGCACGGTGCCCTCGGCAGCGCGGGGTGCCGGCGCGTATGGCGGCGGCACCCCGCGGTGTCGGTGCAGGCGGTGTCGTCAGCAGCCGTCGAGGTACGCCGAGTGGATCCAGACGCCGGTGCGGCCGTTCACCAGGTCTCCCTTGACCCAGTCGCCCACCGTGTCGAGGTAGACGAGCTCCTGGCCCCGGTTCACCTGGCCCAGGACCTGGTACTCGGGGCCGGGACCGCCGCGGAAGTTGACGCCGTTGTCGTTGACGGTGCAGACGAACGCCTGCCTCACGGCGTGGGAGGGGGCGGCGGACCCGGCTGCCTGACCGGTCTGCGCGAGGGGGCCGGCGACCAGTGCGATCCCGCTGATCACGAGGGACGCGGCCAGCATGCGCTTCTTCATGGGATTCCTCTTTCCGTTCGTCGTCGGGTCCTCGGTGCGGGACCCGACGCACCTTTTGTAGCCGCTAATCTGTTGTTCGAGGCCGGCCGGCCGATGGTGAACAAACGGATGCCGAACAATCCGCCGGCCCGGGGAAAGGGTGGGCGTGTGCCACGGGGAGAGAGCCCGCTGGACCCGGACGGCGGTCCGCTGTTCGAATTCGCGGCGCGTTTACGGAAACTGCGGGAACAGGCCGGCCGTCCCACCTACCGGGAGCTCGCGCGGACCACGCACTACGGGATCGCGACGCTCTCCTCGGCGGCGGCCGGACGTCAACTGCCCAGCCTGGCCGTCACCCTCGCCTATGTCCGGGCCTGCGGTGGCGACGAGCGGGAATGGAAGCTGATCTGGCAGCGGACGGCCGACGCGTGTACGGGCGCGGAGGACCGGAAGCAGACGGATACCAAGGCGCCCTATGTCGGTCTGGCCGCTTTCGGGGAGACCGACGCCGGTTTTTTCTTCGGCCGGGAGAAAATCACCGGAAAACTCGTCGAACATCTGAAGGAAAAGCGGCTCCTCGTGCTGTTCGGGGCCTCGGGGTCCGGAAAGTCATCGGTGCTGCGCGCGGGGGTCGTCCCCGCATTCCCCGGTGTTTCTCCGCTGGTTCTCACACCCGGCGCGCATCCGCTGGAGGAATGCGCCGTCCGGCTCGCGGCCCGCGCCGACACCGGTTCCGGCCCGGTGCACGCCGGCCTCACGGACGACCCGAGCACCTTCCACCGGACGGTGCGGCAGATCCTCGCCCGGCAGCAGGAGGCGGGCTCGACGGCGGACGAACTGCTCGTCGTCGTGGACCAGTTCGAGGAGGTGTTCACGCTCTGCCGCGACGCGCGGGAACGGGAGCGGTTCGTCGCCGCGCTCCTGCACGCGGCGCAGGTCCCCGACAGCCGTACGCGGGTCGCGATCGCCGTGCGGTCCGACTTCTACACGCACTGCACGCGGCTGCCCGGTCTCGTCGACGCCCTGCCCCACGCCCACCATCCCGTCGGCCCGATGACCGCCGAGGAGTTGCGGGCGGCGATCGTCCAGCCCGCCGCCCGCGCCCGGCTCACCGTGGAGAGCGCCCTGCTGGCCACGGTCACGGCCGACGCCCATGGCCGACCGGGGGCTCTGCCCCTGCTGTCGCACGCCCTGCTGGAGACCTGGAAGCGGCGGCGGGGCAACGCGCTGACGCTGGCCGGCTACCGCGCGGCGGGCGGCTTCGAGGGAGCGCTCACCCAGACCGCCGAGGAGTTCCACCGCTCCCTGGGCGCAAGCCGCCGGCAGGCCGCGCGGCGGCTGTTCCTGCGGCTCGTCGCACTGGGCGAGGGCACCGAGGACACCAAACGCCGGGTGCCGCGTCGGGAACTCGACGGCGGTCCGGACACCGCGTTCGTCCTCGAACAGGCGACCAGGGCCCGGCTACTGACCGCCGACGGCGACCATGTGGAGATCGCCCACGAGGCGCTGATCCGCTGCTGGCCCCGGCTCGGCGGCTGGCTGGAGGAGGACCGCGCCCAGGAGCGCCTGCACCGCGCGCTCACCGAGGCCACCACGCTCTGGGAGTCCCTGGACCACGATCCCGACACCCTGTACCGCGGGGTACGCCTCGCCGCCGCGAAGGACCTCCCGCCCCAGGTGCTGACCGCCCGGGAACGCGCCTTCCTCGACGCGGGCGAGGCGGCGGCCCAGCAGGAGCACCGGCGGGACCGCCGCCGCCTGGGCCGGCTGCGCCTCCTGGTCGGGGCCCTGGCCGCGCTGCTCGTGTGTGCCGTGGCCGCCGCCGGTCTCGCCGTACGGGCCCAGGGCACCGTGACCCGGCAGCGCGACGAGGCGGTGGCTCTCCGGGCCGCCGACGAGTCCGTACGCCTCAGCCTGCGCGATCCGTCCCTGGCCGCCCAACTCGCGCTGGCCGCCTACCGCCGGACCCCGCAGGACCGTACGCGGGACGCCCTGCTCACCACCCTGTCCGTCGCGTCGCTCGGCACCGGACCGGCAGGCCACCACCTGGCCGGACGCGCACCGGCCGGTCCCCCACCGGCTCCGTCCACACCCGTCGGTCTCACACCGGCGGTGACCGCCGACGGCCGTACGCTGGCCATGGCCGACGGCCCGCGCCTCGTCCTGTGGGACATGCGGGAGCCGCGCCGCCCCCGCCGCCTCGGCACGGAAACCGGCGACGGCGTCGGCCTGAACGCGGTCGAGTTCACCCCGGACGGCACCACGCTGATCGGCGCGGACACCGACCGTATGCTCCGGCTGTGGGACGTGAGCGACCCGCGCCACCCCACGCTGCTGTCGAAGCGGCCCACGCAGCACACCGACGCCGTCTACTCCGTCGCGGTGAGCCCGGACGGCCGCACGGCCGCCACCAGCGGCTACGACGACACCGTCCGCCTCTGGGACCTCACCGACCCGGCACGCCCCAGCGCGCTCGGCAGGCTCACCGGGCACCGGGGCAACGTCAAGCCCGTGGCCTTCAGCCCCGACGGCAGGACCCTGGCCTCGGGCTCGGACGACCACACCGTCCGCGTCTGGGACGTGACCGACCCGCGCCGCGCCTCCCCCGTCGCCGTCCTCACGGGGCACCGGGACTTCGTGGACGCCCTCGCCTACAGCCCGGACAGCCGCACCCTGCTGAGCGGGAGCGACGACCACACGGCGAAGCTGTGGGACATCGGCGCTCTCCCCCGCCACCGTGAGCTGGGCGAACTGGCGGGCCACGCCGACATCGTCACCGGCGTGGCCTTCGCCTCCCACGGCCGCACGGCGGTGACCGTCGGCATCGACGGCGTGGTGAACGTGTGGGACGTGACCGACCGCGCGCACCCCGCCCCTCTGGCCCACCTCACCAACCCTCGCGGGACGGTGAAGGAGGTGCGCCGGCTCGCGGCGGACGGCTCGTTCCTCACCGTGACCGCCCACCGCAGCGTCCAGGTCTGGTACACCGACATCGACCGGGTGCTCGCCCACGCCTGCGACCGCGTCCACGGCACCATCAGCCGCGCCCAGTGGGCCCGCCACTTCCCCCGCCTCGACTACGCCCCGCCCTGCCCGCGCCGAACGGCACTCGGTGTCGGTCAGCCCTGGTCAGGGCGTTCGAGGGAGACCGCGGGGAGCCTGCGGGCCAGCCGTGCGGGCAGCCACCAGGCGCGTTCGCCGAGCATCTGCATGACGGCGGGGACGATGAGGCAGCGGATGACCACGGCGTCCAGGAGGATCGCGACGGCGAGGCCGAGTCCGAACTGCTGGAGCATGCGCTCGGGGCTGAGGACGAAGGCGCCGAAGACGACCATCATGATGGCCGCGGCGGCGGTGATGACCTTGCCGGTGGAGGCGAGTCCTTCGCGTACGGACCGCGCGGGGTCCTTGGTGCGGGTCCACTCCTCGTGGATGCGGGAGACGAGGAAGACCTCGTAGTCCATGGACAGGCCGAAGACGATGGCGAAGATCAGCGCGGGGATGAAGGCCTCTACGGGGCCCGGCTGCACGCCGAACCAGCCGTGCTGGAACACCAGGGTGATCACGCCGAGCGCGGCGGAGATCGACAGCAGGTTCAGGACGGCGGCCTTGACGGGGATCCACACGGACCGGAAGACCAGCAGGAGCAGCAGCGAGGAGACCCCGACGACGACGGCCACGAACAGGGGCAGCCGGCCGGCGAGCGTCTCGGAGACGTCCTGGGAGGCGGCGGTGGCGCCGCCGACCAGCACCTCGGCGCCGGTGGCGTGTTCGAGGGGCGGGGCGACGTCGTCGCGCAGGCGGTGGAGGAGGTCCACGGTCCCCTCGCTCTGCGGCGAGGTCGCCGGGTAGACGAAGACGGTGGACAGGGCGCCGTCCCCGGACGGCAGCGCGGGACTGGCCGCGGCGACGCCGTCGGTGGCGGCGAGCCGGGCGCGGACGGTCCGGCCGGCGTCCTGGTCCCCCTTCACCAGGACGATGAGCGGACCGTTGAAGCCGGGCCCGAAGCCTTCGGCGAGGAGGTCGTAGGCGTGCCGGGACGTGGTCTCGGCGGGGTCGTTGCCGGAGTCGGCGAACCCGAGGCGCATCCCCAGTGCGGGCGCGGACAGGGCGAGGAGCGCGAGGACGCCGACGAGGAGGGTCGGCACGGGACGGCGCTGTACGGCGCGGGCCATGGCGCGCCAGCGGTTGCCCTCGGTCCTGCCCTTGCCGGTGTTCCTGTCCCGCTGCTTGAGCACGTGGCGCTGGATTCGCCCGCCGCACAGGGAGAGGAGTGCGGGGAGCAGGACGAGGGAGGCGGCCAGGGTGATCAGGACGGTGATGGCCACCGCGAGGGCGATGCCCTGGAGGGAGCCGAGGCCGAGGGCGACCAGGCCCAGCAGCGCGACGATGACCGTGCAGCCGGCGAAGAAGACCGTGCGTCCTGCGGAGTCGAGGGCCTTGCGGCCGGCCTCGGCGGGCGGGGCTCCGGCGAGGAGTTCGTGGCGGTAGCGGTAGAAGATCAGCAGGGCGTAGTCGACGCCGACCCCGAGGCCGACGAGCATCAGGATCGGCGGGGTGAAGTCGGCGACGGTGAACAGGTGGGAGGCCAGCGCGGTCAGGCCGATGGCGCCGCCGACCGCGAACAGGGCGGTGACCAGCGGCAGCGACGCCGCGAGCAGGGAGCCGAACAGCAGCACGAGGATGACCAGGGCGGCGACGATCCCGGCGAGTTCGGCGGTCGGTGCCGCCTTGTCCTCGGCGTTGCGGGCGGCCTCGCCGCCCACCTCAACCTGGAGGTGCGCGGTGGCGATGCTCTGCGCGACGTCGATGATCCTGGCGACGTCCGCCTTGGGAACGTCCTCCGTCTTGCCGTCCAGCGTGACGGTCGCGTAGGCGATCGTGCCGTCCTCGGAGACGGCCGAGGCGTCGGTGAAGGGGCTGCGTACGTCGGCGACGCCCGGGAGCCGCTCCACCTCGGCCAGCATGGGGGCGACGCTGTTCTCCGCCTTCTCGATGCCGGCGGTGTCCTTGAGGACGATGTCGACGCTGTCGCCGGCCTGGTCGCTGCCGTGTTCGCGCAGCAGGTCGGTGGCCGCCTGGGAGTCGGTGCCCGGCAGCGTGAAGTCGTTGCGGTACGCGGAGCCGGCCGCGGTGGAGCCCAGCGTGATGGCGGCCACGACGGCCACCCAGAGCAGGAGGGCGGTCCAGCGGTGGCGCTGCGCCCAGCCGGCCAGCGCGCCGAACCGTCCGTCGGGTGCGGACGTGCCGTCCTGCGGCAGTGGGGTGGTGCGGGGCGGAGAAGACACGATGCCTACCTCGAATTCGACCGGGTGACGACGGGACGCCTCGATCCTGTGCGAGCGTCCGGGACCCGGTCGTCGGCCTCCGGCAGACAGCCGGCCTGCTCCGGTGGCGGGGGGTGAACTCCCCGCCGTACACCCGTGGTTGTACGTCCCGGCCGCCGCGTACCTCTCCGGCAGGCACTCTCGGAACCGATCCGGGCATACCCCCCGGGGTCCGCTCGGGTCGCGGGCAGAATGAGACCATGCCGTCTCTCGACACGACCCGTCTCCGTCTGCCGTCAGGTCCGCGTGCCGACGTGGCGCTCGCCGGGGTCGTCCTCGTGCTGGCGGGGGTGGCCGAGGGGCAGCGGCTGGGTCCCGACTGGTCCGCGACGCCCTCCGCGCTCGTCTCCTGGCTGCTGGCGGCGGCGGTGTGCGCGGCGCTGCCGCTGCGCCGGCGTCACCCGGTGGCGGTGGGGTGGTTCACGGTGGCCGGCACCGGCGTCTACCACGCGACGAGCACGGTCGACGGCCCGCTGGTCGTGGTCCCGGTCGCCGCGTTGTACGCGCTGGCGGCCGGGGGGCGGATCAGGGAGCCGGTCGCCATGGCGGCGGTGATGGTCCTCGGGGTGGCGGCGGGGGCCCTGGCCGGCACCGGCGACCTGACCGGTACGGCGGCGTTCATGCTGGCGGGCTGGCTGGTGGCGGTGGTGGCGCTGGGCGCGATGCGGCACGGCCGGGTCGCCTACGCGGAGGAGGAGGCCAGGCTGCGGGCCACGCGGGAGCGGCTGCGCATCGCGCGGGAGGTGCACGACGTGATCGGCCACACCATGTCGATGATCCACGTCCAGGCGTCGTCCGCCCTGCACCGGCTGCCCAAGGACCCCGGCCTCGCCGAGGAGGCGCTGGCGGCGATCAAGCAGGGCAGCAAGGAGGGGCTGCGGGAACTGCGGGCCACCCTCGGGGTGCTGCGCCAGGTCGACGAGGAGGCGCCGACCGCTCCCCCGCCGGGGCTGGCCCGGATCGGCGAGCTGGTCGCTTCGGCGTCCCGCGCGGGGATGGACGTACGCGTCGAGCGCAGCGGTGCCGTCACTGCCCTGCCGGCGGCGGTGGATCTCGCGGCCTACCGGATCGTGCAGGAGTCGCTGACCAACGCGGTCCGGCACAGCGGTGCGCGGCACGTCGTTGTCCGGCTCGATCGCGGGGAGCGGGAGCTGACGGTCGGTGTCCGGGACGACGGGAAGGGCTCGGTCGGGCCTACGGCGGGCAGCGGGATAGCGGGCATGACGGACCGCGCGCGGGCGCTGGGTGGCACGCTGGACGCCGGGCCCGGCGAGGAGAGCGGATTCGCCGTCGTGGCCCGGCTACCGTTCGGCGACCACCGGAGCAGTCGATGATCAGGATCGTGCTGGCGGACGACCAGCGTCTCGTGCGCGCGGGCATCCGCGGCATCCTCGACGACGAGGACGACTTCCAGGTGGTCGCCGAGGCCGCCGACGGGCACGCCGCGCTCTCCGCCTGCCGCGAACTGCGCCCCGACGTCGTCCTGATGGACATCCGCATGCCCGGCATGGACGGCCTGGAGGCCGCCCGCCGCATCGCCGCCGACGAGCGGCTGACGCCGGTGAAGGTGGTCATGCTGACGACGTTCGACCTCGACGAGTACGTGTACGGCGCGCTGCGCGCGGGCGCCGCGGGGTTCCTCGTCAAGGACACCGAGCCGGCGGAGCTCCTGCACGCGGTGCGGGTCGCGGTGCGCGGCGACGCGCTGATCAGCCCTTCGGTGACCCGGCGTCTCATCGCCGAGTTCGCCGGCCGCCCCGACCCCGCCCGCCGCCCCGACCCGCGCCTGGACATCCTGACCGGCCGTGAGCGCGAGGTCATGGAGCTGATCGCCGCCGGACGCACCAACGCCGAGATCGCCGCCCGCCTCGTGGTCTCCCCGCTGACCGCGAAGACCCACGTCAGCCGCATCATGGCCAAACTCGGCGCCCGGGACCGGTCGCAGGTCGTGGTGATGGCCTACGAGTACGGCATGGTCACCCCCGGCCGCCTCACGGACCGACCCCGGGCCGAGTGAGCCGGTCACGTGCGCCACAGCAGCCAGGTGCCGCCGTCGCAGTCTTCCTGGAGCGCCTGTTCCCCGTCGCCGCTGCCGGCGGGCAGGGCGACGCATTTACCGCTGTTGCGGCTGACCAGTTTCCATCCGTGCCGGGCGGTGTCGTAGCGGAAGCTCCAGAACTGGTCGGGGAAGAGCCCCTTGTCGTCGCCGCACAGGTAGTGGGTGACGGTGACGTCGTTCTCCTTGTGGGCGCCGTCGACGGACAGGCACAGGCCGGTGTGCTCGTTGCGGAGGGAGTGGACGGCGGCGGCGGTCTCGTCGGTGCCTTCGCGGTGGAGTCTCCAGAACTGTTCGGGGCGCCCGTCGCAGTCGCTCTGGATGAGCCCGGCGGCGGCGACGGGGTTCCCCGGGGGCGGGGACAGGCACATGCGGCTGTCGACGTTGGTGAGGCGGAACAGCCCGGCGGGCAGCGGGGGCGGTGACGTCGAGGGGGTCGCGCTGTCCGGTGCCGGAGCCGAGGACGACGGTGTCCCGCTCGGCGGTGGGGCGGCGGAGGGCGGTGACTGCACGGTGAGGACGGTGACCAGGATGCCGACCAGCGGAATCACGATGCCGACCAGCCACCAGGCCCACCTGGGTGGCTGCTGGGGCGGACGCGCGACCGGCGTATCCCCTCCATCTCCTTCCCCCGCCTGCGAACCCTGCGGCACCCGTTGCTCCCCCCGCGAGCGTGTCCCCTGTGCACGAGCCGATACCACTGTCGCGCACTATGCAGCACACGGGCGGAACGGGACCAGCCGGATCCCGGCCGCTGTGCAGCTCACCGGTGGGCCAAGTCCGGGTCGCCGTCAGAGGGTCGACCGCAGGTGGCTGACGGTGACGAAGTGGTAGCCGCGGGCCGTGAGGGTGCGCAGGATCTCGGGGATCGCGGCGACCGAGGTGGGGTGGATGTCGTGCATGAGGACGACCTTGTCGCGCCCGGCCTTGTCGATGACGGTCCGGGCGACCTTGGCGGCGTCGCGGTACTTCCAGTCCTCGGTGTCGATGTCCCACAGGACGGGCGAGAGCGTGGTCGCGGACTTGACCCGGCTGTTGACGGCGCCGTAGGGCGGGCGGAAGAGGGTGGGCTCCTTGCCGGTGGCGGCCTTGATCGCGGCGTTGGTGCGGCCCAGCTGGGAGGCGTCCTGCTGCTCGGTGAGCCGGGTGAGGTCGGGGTGGTTCCAGGAGTGGTTGCCGACCTCGTGTCCGGCGCGGGCCTCGGCGTGGACCAGGTCGGGGTGGGCGGCGACGTTCTGGCCGACGACAAAGAAGGTGGCGCGTGCCTTGTACTGCGCGAGGTAGGTCAGCAGGGTCCCGGTCTCCGGCACGGCGGGCCCGTCGTCGAAGGTCAGCGCGAGGCACTTCACCTTCGCGCAGTCGGTGTCGTCGTCGCCGGACGCGGTGTGGGTGGGCACCGGCGGCTCGGGCGTGTGCGTGGCGCCCAGGTCGAGCGAGCCGCTGGGCGTGACGGTCTGACGCTGGGCGCGCGCGCCGAACGCGGACAGCCAGGGCGTGACCGTCTCCTTCGGGAGCACCACCACGTAGCTTCCGGCGGCCGGGGCGCCGACGTCGCCGCGGTCGAAGCCGATCCGCAGCGCACCGGCCGCGGTGAACTCCATGTCGTCCAGGACCGCGTCGAGGGAGGCCGGGTCGGTGAGCGCGCTGTCGTCGACGCCTTCGCGCCCCTTGAGCCGCTTCCTCACCTCGGTCAGGAAGGCGCCTCGTGAGCCGTCCGCGACGAGCCCGAGGGCCGTCCGGTAGGCGCGGGCCTCGCCGTCGTACCAGTACGTCGTGCTCGACAGCCCGGACCCGGCGGCCCCGGTGTCGTGGGTGGTGAGCCGGACGCCGAGGACGTCGCCCGAGGCGGCCAGGAAGTGGTGGCTGATGTTGAACTCGGGGGTTTCCCGGCCGGCCGTGCACCCGGAGGAGCGGAACGTGGCGAGGCGCTGCTCGACGTACTTCTTCATCACGGCCGTCATCGCCTCGGCGCCCGGCACCGCCGGGTAGCTCGTCGCGAACGCGCAGGAGAGCTGCTCGCTGCTGTCGCCGACGATCTTCAGCCCCTTGATCGCCGACGGGTCGACGCTGCGGGCGGGGGCGGCCGGGGAGGCGGACGTCTCCGTGGGCAGCGCCGAGTCCCGGGCACCGGACGGATCGGACGAGCAGGCCGCCGTGAGGCCGAGAGCACCGGCCAGCAGGAGCGACGGGAGGACGGAGTGAGTGCGCATGGGACCCGACTGTGCAGGTCACAGCCATTTTTCAGCGACCCTCGCGGCCACTGTGAAAAACCATTCCGCTACGGGCGGGGGCACAGTTCGCGGTGCGGCGCGTCGGGTACGTACGTCCGCCACCGCGCCGCGCTCAGCCCGCCGCCCGTGCGCTCGCAGATGGTGCGCACGGCCTGTCGCGGGTCGAGGGTCAGATGCCACAGCGGGACGTGGGGGCCTGCGGCGTAGACGGTGGCGCCGTCGGAGGTGAAGGCGAGGGAGCGGATCTCGTCGCCGGGTGAGGGCAGGCCGGTGCCGAGGGGCTGTCCTCCCCCGGTGTCCCACAGCCGCAGGGTTCCGCCGGCGCCGCCGACGGCGAGTGTGCGGCCGTCGGCGGAGAAGGCGAGCGCCCCGACCGCTTCCGGTTCGCCCTGGGTGACGGTGTCCGCGGTGCCGGTCAGCGCGCCCGTGCGGTCGCGCAGGCGGCCGTCCCAGAAGGTGACGTGGCCGGTCTTGTCGCCGACGGCCAGCCGGGTGCCGTCGGGGCTGAACGCGAGGGCGGTCACCTCGCGGCCGTCGGCGAGCGCGCGCCCGGTGACCTTCCCGGTGCGCGGGTCGGCGTACTGGTCGTCCGAGCCGACGGCCAGGTCTCCGTCCGGGCGCACGGCCAGGGTCCGGCCGGTGAGGCCGCGCAGGGTTCCCGTCCGCCGGTGGGTCCGGGTGTCCCACGTCTCCGTCGTGCCGTCGGCGCGGGCGACGAGCAGGGTACGGCCGCCGGGGCCCAGGGCGAGCGCGGTGGGGGTGCGGTCGGCGGCGCCGGAGGTGTCCAGGACCGTACGGGGCTTGCGGGCGCGGACGTCCCACACGGTGAGGCGCAGGCGCAGGGTGCCGTGCGCGGAGAACGTGTCGGCGACGGCCAGGGCCGTGCCGTCCGGGCTGAAGGCGAGGAGCGGGACCTCGCCCGCCAGGGTGCCGAGGCGGGTGTGGGCGAGGGTCGCGCGGGTGCGTGTCGAGAGCAGGTCGAAGCGGTAGCCGGCACCGGAGCGGGCGAGGGTGGCCAGCGTGGCGCCGTCGGGGCCGAGCACACCGGCGTCGGTGGCGGTGCTGTGCCAGGGCTCGCTGAGCGAGTCGGCCAGGTCGAGGGTGTGGACGGTGGCGCCGTCGAGGTAGCGCAGCACGTGCCGCCGGCCCGGGTCCCAGGTCAGCCCCTCCGTGCCGGCGCCGGACAGGGGCAGCCGGAAGACCTGGGTGCCGCCGGTGACCAGGCGCCACACGGCCAGTGCCTGCCCGTCGGACGTGACGAGGAACTCCCCGTCCGGGGAGAGGGCGGCCTCGGTGAAGCCGGCGTCGCCGACGCTCGCGAACTCGTCTAGCGTGCGTCCGGTGCGCACGTCCCAGACCCGGGCCGTCGTGCCGTAGACGGCGGCCAGCCGGGTGCCGTCCGCGCTGAAGCGGAGCAGGCGGGTGCCGCCGTCCGCTCCCGAGCCGGTGCCGCACAGGGTGCGGTCCGCCTTCTCCCACTCGCCCGGCAGGCGCTTGGCGTGCGGGGTGTCCCACAGCTGGAGGGGGCCGTCGGCGGGGCACAGGGCGAGCAGCCGGCCGCCGGGGCCGACGGCCGCCGTGGAGAGGGCGCGGGTGAGGGCGGTGGTGAAGAGGGTCCTGCCGTCGGCCGTGCGGTGCAG
>NZ_LIRL01000064.1 GCF_001419795.1 Streptomyces niveiscabiei | reverse complement strand
GTCCCCACCCCCGCATGCCCCGACAACGCCAGCGTGAGATCGAACTCGGCCAGCAGGGACCGGATCACGTGCTCGACGCCGGGCTGTCCGTCGAGGGCGAGGCCGTATGCGTACGGGCGGCCCAGTAGTACCGCACGCGCTCCGAGGGCGAGGGCCTTGAACATGTCTGCCCCGGTCCGGACTCCGCTGTCGAACAGGACTGTCAGGCGGTCGCCGACCGCTTCGGCGATCCGGGGGAGCGCGTCCGCAGCCGCGACGGAACCGGCGACCTGGCGTCCGCCGTGGTTGGAGACCACGACTCCGTCCATTCCGGCGTCGGCGGCGAGGCGGGCGTCGTCGGGGTGGAGGATGCCCTTGAGGATGATCGGGCCGGGCCAGTTCTCGCGGAGGAAGGCGAGGTCGGGCCAGGTCTTGCCGGGGTCGGCGAAGAGGCTCACGAAGCGCAGGACGGCCGAGTTCAGGTCTTCCTGGGGTGACTTCGCGAGGCCCGACAGGAACGCCGGGTCGGTGAAGTGGTTGGCCGTGCCCACCCCGTGCAGGAACGGCAGATACGCCTGGTCCAGATCGCGCGGGCGCCACGCGAGCAGCGGCGTGTCCAGCGTGACGACGAGGACGGAGAACCCGGTGGCCCGCGCCCGGCTCAGGAAACTCCGGGTCACCTCGCGGTCCTTGGACCAGTACAGCTGGAACCACCGCTCGGCGTCCCCCATAGCCGAGGCGACCTCCTCCATCGGCGTGCTGGACGCCGACGACAGCACGTACGGCACGCCCTGCGCGGCAGCCGCCCGTGCAGCCGCCGGTTCCGCGCCGGGGTGCAGGATCGACAGCACCCCGATCGGAGCCAGCGCCAGCGGCGCGCGCAGCGTACGGCCCAGCACCTCGACGGACAGGTCCCGCTCGGCGACGTCCCGCAGCATGCGCGGCACGATCCGGCGCCGCTCCAGGGCCGCCCGGTTCGCGCGCGCCGTACTGCCGTCCCCGGCGCTGCCCGCGACGTATCCGACCGGGCCGGGGCCGAGGCGCCGTTCGGCCATCTCCTCCAGCGCCGTGAGATCGGTGGGCAGCCGGGGCACCGCGCCGGTCAGGCCGTTGAGGTAGATCTCGTACTGGAAGTCCGCCGCGTGCTGCCCCATGTCGCTCCCTTACTCCGAGATTACTCCGCGATCTCCCGCAGAATGCGGGCGAGTTCACGAGGCTGAGAGAACATCGGCCAGTGCCCGCTGTCCATACGGATCAGGTCCCAGGACGGATTCTTGAGCAACTCCGTGACCGCCGGGAGCGGTTCCTCGCCGTCGAGGAGGCACTTGATGTACGTCGCCGGGAGGTCGGGCAGCGTGCCGGTGAGGGCGGCCGGCTCGGTGAGGGTGGCGCCCGGGTGCGGGGTCGCGCCCGCGACGATCCGGGCCGACTGCTCGGGCGTCAGGCCCAGTTCCACGAACTGCTCGACGGGCGGCGGCGGCCAGCACCCGCCGTGCGCCGCGAGGGCCTCCCGCACCCAGTCGCTGTCCCAGCCGTCCAGGAACCCCTGCCCGTCCACCGGCACGTTCGCGTCGACGAACACCACCCGCCGCAGCCGCTCCCCGATCCGCTCGGCGGCCTGCCCCACCGGCACGCCCGAGTAGCTGTGCCCCACGAGCACCACGTCCCGCAGGTCGAGCCGCTCGATCTCCTCGACGATGTCCCGCACATGCGTCTGCTGCCCCGCAGGCAGATCCCGCTTCTCCGCGAGCCCCGACAGCGTGAGCGGATGGGCCGACGGCAGCTCCGCCGCCACCTCGTCCCACGCCCACGCCCCGAGCCAAGCCCCTGCCACCAACACGAATCCGGTCATGTCCGCAAGGTAGCCGACGGGTCTGACAATCCGTCCTGACCAGGCAGAACACCGTTCCCGGTGATCGGCGGCACGGGCATGTCCACGGTCTTCGCGAACCGCGCGCCCTCCGGCCCGTACGCCGCGCGCGGTTCGGGGAAGATCCGCAGCAGCGACAGGAACAGCACCGCCGCGACGACCAGCGACAGCGGCAGGCTGATGTCGACGCCGTTCGCGAGGTCGCCGAGCGGGCCCACGAACTGGCCGGGGATGTTCGTGAACAGCACGCCGACCAGCGCCGCCACCCACCAGGCGGTCATCCCGCGCCAGTTCCAGCCGTGCGCGAACCAGTAACGCCCGCCGCGCTGACGGCGGTTGAAGACCTGGAGGGCGTCCGCGTCGTACCAGCCGCGCCGCGTCCAGAAGCCCAGCATCATGACGACCATCCACGGCGTCGTGCACGTCACGATCATCGTCGCGAACGTCGAGATCAACTGCACGACGTCCAGCGCGAACCGGCCCACGAAGATGAACGCGATCGCCAGCCCGCCGACCAGCAACGTGGCCCGCACCCGGCTCAGACGCGGGAACACCGACGAGAAGTCCAGGCCGGTGCCGTACAGGGCCGTCGTACCCGTCGCCATGCCGCCGATCAGCGCGAGCAGGCACACCGGCAGGAAGAACCAGCCCGGGGAGATCGCCAGCAGGCCGCCGACGAAGTCCGGGGCCGCCGGGTCGACGTACGCGGGCGCCCGCGCGGCGATGATGCTGGCCGTGCCGAGGCCGAACCCGAACGGCAACAGCGTCGCGAGCTGCGACAGGAACGCCGCGCCCACCACCCGGCGGCGCGGCGTGTCCGCCGGGATGTAGCGCGACCAGTCCCCGAGGAACGCCCCGAACGACACCGGGTTCGACAGCACGATCAGTGCGGCGCCGATGAACGCGGGCCAGAACGCCGCGTCGGACGTCGACGAGAACGCGCCCGCGTACGAGGGGTCGAAATCCCCGGCGAACGCGACCACGCCGACCAGGAACAGGACGGTCGCGGTCGGCACGGCGACCTTGTTGACGAACAGCATGAACCGGAAGCCGTACACGCACACGGTGAGCACCAGACCGGCGAACAGCGCGTACGCGACGGCGTACGACGCGTCCCCGCGCGGGAGGTCCAGCAGCCGGTGCGCGCCGCCGACCAGGGCGTCGCCGCTGCTCCACACGGAGATCGAGAAGAACGCGACGGCCGTGAGCAGCGAGAGGAACGAGCCGACGATCCTGCCGTGCACGCCCAGGTGCGCGGAGGAGGAGACCGCGTTGTTCGTGCCGTTGGCCGGGCCGAACACGGCCATCGGGCACAGGATCAGGGCGCCGACGAGGACCCCCAGGAGCGTCGCCGCGAGGCCCTGCCAGAAGGAGAGGCCGAAGAGGACCGGGAACGCGCCCAGCACGCACGTGGAGAACGTGTTGGCGCCGCCGAACGCCAGCCGGAACAGGTCCAGCGGGCGCGCGGTGCGGTCGGCGTCGGGGATGCGCTCCACGCCGTAGGGCTCTACCTCGGTCAGGGACGGCGGCTGTGCTGATGATGACTCAGGGGACGTCATGGGGGCTCCAACGGGGCGGCGGCGGAGGCTGGTTCTGAGGGGTGCGGTGACCGTACGGCTCGCGCGCGGGCGCCTGCCAGAGGTTGATTCGTCTACAACTGGCGGGGTGAAGTGGATGGTTCGACCATTGCTCGGCCCGGAGTATGTGAAGGGAATGTTTCAGGTCGATTGCCGAACCTACGAGAACCGGCCATCCGGGCCGGGAAGAGGATCATGAAGCGCTTGCCTGCGGCGTTCTCGCGTTCGAATCCTGTCGCTTCACGCCACTGATTGAATACGCAAGGTTACTGAAATCTGTGGGGTCGATGTGAAGTCCGGCGCCGGACCCGGCAGAGTGGCGTCCGCCGAGCGGCACCCACCCGGTGACCGGCGGCACAGACTCCAACCGAGCGGAAGGAAGCACACGATGCGGAACACCGCGCGCTGGGCAGTGATCGGCGGCCTCGCGGCCGTCACCGTGTGCGGGCCCCTCACCGGGTCCGCGCCCGCAGCCCCGTCCGCAGGCCAGGCCTCCCTGTACGCGCCGTCGGCCCTCGTGCTGACCGTCGGGCACGGCGAACGCGCCGCCGGTACGACACCGGCCCGCGCCGTCACCCTGAACTGCGCGCCCACCGCCTCCGGGACCCACCCGGCCGCCGCCCTCGCCTGCGCCGAACTCCGCGCCGCCGGCGGCGACTTCGAGGCGCTCGCGATGCGGGCGAGCGGACCCTGCACCAAGCAGTACGACCCGGTCGTCGTCACCGTCGACGGCGTCTGGCAGGGCCGGCGCGTCGCCTACGAGCGGACGTTCGCCAACGAGTGCGTCAAGAACGCGGGCGCGAGCAGCGTGTTCGCGTTCTAGACGGCCACGCGCCGCCCTCCACGCGGGCCGCGTTCTGAGTGAACCGCCCGCTGGGCGGGCCGAGTTCTGGGCGGACCGCGGTCAGCGCGGGCCGCTCGCCGAGACCGGAGTCGCGGGGTCCCTGTGGACGCCACGAGAGGCTCGTGACTGGGGAGTGCGAGTCCTGGACACGGGAGGGCCTGTGACTCCTGGGACCCCGGGGACCGGAAAGGCGGGGTGGGGCCGCCGCCGGTTCCCGGGGTTCACCCCTTGAGGGTCGACTCCCGGGCCCCCAAGGTCACTCCTCGAACTCCGGTTCCTCACCGGGGATCTCCGCCAGTGGCGGAAAACGGTCCGTCAGCCGCGCGGCCACCAGCAGCCGCCGTACGGCACGCCCCTCGACGACCAGCCGCAGCCGGCCGCCGCCGCGCCGCGCCCGCTCCTCCGCGCGGCACAGCGCGCGCAGGCCCGAGCAGTCGAAGAACTCCACCCGCCGCAGGTCCACGAGCACATCCGGCGTCTCCCTCCTGCTCGCCGCGTCCAGATGCTCCGCCAGCAGGTCCGCGGTCGCCAGGTCGATCTCCCCGGTCACCTCGACGACGGTGAACCGGCCGCTGGACCTGGTCCGCGCGTGCGGATTGGCCGGTGGCGTCATGTCCTGTTCCACCTCGGCAGGGGGCTCGCTCCGGTCCCGGAAGCTACCCCGCACCACCGCGAACCATCCCTTCACAGCACCCCGCAAGATCTAGTTCACTCGACCTGGTGAATTTCCGCTCCCGGGATTGACCGGGGCCGTGGGGAACTGCGCCGGGACTGTGTTCGTTGTGCCGGTGTACGTGAGGTGTTTCGGGTGGGTGCGAAGAGGCGTTTGACGTACAGGGCCCAGCCGAGCGCGAGGTTGGCCAGCAGGACGCCCAGTGCCGCGCGCAGGACGCTGCCCAGAGGCGCTCCGGGTGGCACCCGGGCCGCCAGCGTCAGGAGGAGCAGGGCCGCTGTCGCGAGGGCCGCTGCGGTGGTGACGGCTTTGAGGAGACGGGGCATGGTCAGTCCGGGGACGCGGGCAGGAGGCGGGCCTTGGCGAAGCGCTGCATCAACGGCTGCTGGTCCTCCTCCGCCGCCTTGCGCAGCGCGGCGACCGCGGGGACCGGCGCCGCGAACTCCAGTAACGCCGAGTTCGTGTCCGACTCGATCAGCAGAAGGCACTTCACCGTGGCCTCTTTCGTGGTCCTCAGGACCAGCAGGTGCCGGACATGCGGGGCCGCGGCCCGGAGCTGGGCGGAATCGCACCACTGCGCGAGCTTCTCCGCGTCGAACTCGTAGAACGTGCCGGAAGGGGTCGGGCAGTCCGGCTTCGGCGCGCGGGCGCTGCCCAGGGCCGCGCCCGCCATGACGGCCACGGGGACGAACCCCAGCCGCACCCAGGGGTTGGAGACCAGGAGGAAGCCCGCCGCCAGCGGCGCCCCCACCAACAGGAAGTCCTTGAGGCGCGGTCCACCTCGACGCGTGGGCCTGTTCTGGGGCATCGGCTTCCCTGGGGTCGGTGTCAGAAGAGGGCGGGACGGGGCGACAGTTCCACCGAGTCGAGTACGAGAGCCGGCCCACCTAACGCACCCGTTCCCCCGTCCGAACCCACCGGACGCATCCCCCTGAGATGCGCCCTGACCTGGGGCAACACGGAATGCCGGGCCCCCCGTCGCCCTACCGGACCATCCTGCCCCGGCCGTGGCGGGATCGACTATGGGGGTCAACACCCATTGAGGCCACGGCGGGTTTCATGCGAGTGGGGGCGGATGCGCGACACTCCGCCCTCAACACCCCCTGAGCCCAGCCGCCTTCACCACCCCCTACGCCATCTGCCTCCGCACCAACTCGTGCAACCGCCCCCCAGCATTCGCCAGCAACTCCCCTGGCGCCCCCACCTCCGCGACCTTCCCGTTCTCCATGACCACCACCCGGTCCGCGTCCATCACGGTCGACAGCCGATGCGCGATCACCACCCGCGTGGCGTTCAGCTTCCGGGTCGACTCGATGACCACCCGCTGCGTCTCGTTGTCCAGCGCGCTGGTCGCCTCGTCGAAGAAGAGGATGCGGGGCCGGCGGATGAGGGCCTGGGCGATCATCAGCCGCTGCCGCTGTCCCCCGGAGATGGCGCCCGCGCCGGAGACGATGGTGTGCAGCCCCATCGGCATCCGCTTGATGTCGTCCGCGAGCCCGGCGAGTTCGGCGGCGGCCATCGCCTCCTCCGGCGTGTAGGACTCGGTCCCGCAGATGACGTCGAGGATGGACCCGCTGAACGGCTGGGCGTGCTGGAGGACGACCCCGCACTGCCGCCGGACGGCGGACTGGTCCAGCGCGGAGAGGTCCTGCCCGTCGTAGAGGACACTCCCGGACACGGGACGGTCGAAGCCGATCAGCAGCCGCAGCAGAGTGGACTTGCCGCACCCGCTGGGCCCCACGACCGCGACGAACTCGCCCGGGCGGACCTCGAAGGACACGTCGTCGAGGACGAGCGGCCCGTCGTCGGAGTACCGGAAGGACAGCCGGCGGGCCTCGATCGCCCCGGTCAGCGGACCCGGCCGGGTCGCCGCACCCCGCACCTCAGGCGTCGCCTCCAGCACGGGCCGGATCTCCTCGAACAGCGGCAGCGCGGCGACGGCGGAGACGAACGCCCCGGTCAGGG
This sequence comes from Streptomyces niveiscabiei, assembly GCF_001419795.1. Taxonomy (GTDB): domain Bacteria; phylum Actinomycetota; class Actinomycetes; order Streptomycetales; family Streptomycetaceae; genus Streptomyces; species Streptomyces niveiscabiei. The sequence goes on along the minus strand of NZ_LIRL01000064.1, from coordinate 7,956 downwards.
ACGTCACCGAGGTCAGCAGCATCGTCACCGACGTGTTGAAGGTGAGGAAGTCGGACGCGGACATGCTCCCGCGCGCCGGCCCCGCGAGCAGCATGAACATCAGCAGCGTGCACACCGGCAGATACACCGCGCCGAGCACGGCGTTGAGGTTCTTGATCCGGCCCAGCCGGTGCTGGAGCTCACGGCTGCGGGCGAACTCGGACGCCCAGGCGGCGTACGCGTAGTTCTCGGCGGCGGCGACGCGCAGCTTCGGCAGCCCCCGGAGCGTCTGGAACGCCTGGTTGTTGAGCTTGTTGGACAGGACGACGAGCCGCCGCTGCCACCGCACCTGCCACAGCCCGAGCCCGAGGAAGACCGCGCCGATGACGACGAGCATCCCGATCGCGGCCATCGCCATCGGCACGCTGTACCAGAGCAGCAGCCCGAGGTTCATCGCGCCGACCGTCAACGACTGCGCGACGGACGGCCCGAGACCGGCCATCAGCCGCCGGATCGCGCTGATCCCCATGGCCGCGCTGGCCAGTTCACCCGTGGAGCGGGAGGAGAAGAACTTCGTCGGCAGCCGCAACAGGCGGTCCCACACGGCGGGTTGGAGCGTCGACTCGATCCGCCCCTCAAGCCGCAGGATCGTCAGGTTCTGCAACAGGATGAACGCGGCGGCGACGACACTGCTGAGCATGACGGCCAGGCACACCTGGACGATCAGCCCCTCCTGCGCGCGCGGTACGAACTCCCCGAGCACCTTGCCGGTCGCGATCGGCACCAGCGCCCCGATGGCCACCGTCACCAGCCCGCTCAGCAGGAGCAGCGCGAGGTCGCCCCGGGTCCCGCGCATGCTGAACCGCAGCAGACCCAGCGGACCCATGGGACGGTCGGGCAGCGGCCGGTAGAACATCACCGCGCGCGGCTCGAACTCGCTCGCGTTCGCCTTCTCGACCGGCGTCTCCCGCCCGGTCCCGGGATGCACGGCGACATACCCGCCACGCCGCCACAGCAGCGCGACCGGCGCCCCGGACAGCGCGCGGTGCCCGACGAGAGGGCCCACGTCGTCCCGCCACCAGCGCCCGTCGAGCCGTACGGCCCGTACGCGCACGCGGGAGGCGAGGGCGACCTGTTCGACCGGGTCGAGCCGGTCGTTGACGGCACCCATCCGCGCCGGCTCGGTCAGCGCGATCCCGGCGGCCTGGGCGACCAGCTTGCACGCCGCGAACGTGGCATCCGCGTCGGCGGACGTCGAACGCCGGGACGCCGAGGGCTTCTTGATGGACGCGAGCAGGGTCCGGTCGGCCTGGACGCGGACCGCCTCACCGGCCTTGATCCCGGCGGCGGCACGCGTCTCGTGGGTGCGTTCGAGCTGCTCGATCCAGCGGTCGAGGGTGGTGAGGAGCCGGTACTGCTGGTCGACCATGCTCTGCCAGACGGCCGGGTCCATCAGCAGGTCGGCGGCGGCCTCCTGGCCGTACAGCGTGCCGTACTGGACGCTGCCGGGCGGCACCTGCATCCAGAACACGTCCTCGTCCTCCCCCACGCTCGAATGAACTCGCGCGGGGGCACCCCCATCTTCCGCCGCGCCCATCGGGGCCTGGAAGAGGATGGAGAGGCTGCGGCCGACGCCCAGGGAGAGGGCGTACTCCAGAGGGCTGGTCGTCAGCGGGGCGTACTGCGGATTGCCGTACTCGTCGTACGACCACACCTCCCGCTGCACCGGCTGGTACAGCTCGCGCAGCCCGATCCGGTGGACGACGCAGTCGCGCACCGGCCGCGCCACCAGCGTGTGCTGCGCCCCCGCGACCGGGCCCAGCAGCAGCGAACCCGTCTCCAGGCGGCCGAGGTGGTGCCAGTGGCCCTCCTGCCCCGCATCCACCGCGAACAGGTCGAGCGCGCCCGACGCGACGAGCCACAGCACCTGCGGCCCCTCCAGGTCGAGCCGCGCGGAGCCCGCGCAGTCGAAGCGGGTGCCCGACTGCCCGAGCGCCCCGAGGACCAGGTCGCCGTCCTGCACCGTCACCGCTCCCTCACCAGCGCCGCGTACGCGCCGCCGCGCGCCACCAGCTCCTCGTGCCGTCCGCGCTCCACGATCGTGCCGTGCTGGAGAACGACGATCTCGTCGCTGTCGCGGACCGTGCTGAGCCGGTGCGCGATCACCACGCAGGCGCAGCCGCGCCGCCGCAGGTTGTCCATGACGACCAGCTCGGTCTCCGCGTCGAGCGCGCTGGTCACCTCGTCGAGGACCAGGACGCTCGGCCTGCGCACCAACGCCCGCGCGATCTCCAGGCGTTGCCGCTGCCCGCCGGAGAAGTTCCGGCCGTCCTGCTCCACCTTGCTCTGGATGCCGCCCGGCCTGCGCGTCACCACGTCGTACAGGGCCGCGTCCCGCAGCGCCTCGGTCACCGCCTCGTCCGTGATCGACGGGTCCCACAGCGCCACGTTGTCGCGGACCGACCCCTCGAAGAGGAACACCTCCTGGTCGACGAAGGACACCGACGCGGCGAGCGCGCCGCGCGGGATGTCGTCCAGGCGCTGCCCGTCGATGCGGATCACGCCCTCCCACGGCGTGTAGAGGCCGGAGATCAGGCGGGACACCGTCGACTTGCCGCTCCCGGAGCCGCCGACCAGCGCGACCTGCTGGCCCGGGCCGACGGTGAGGTCGAAACCGGACAGCAGCGGCTTGTCGAGAGGGCTGTAGCCGAAGGTGATGTTCTGGAGCTCCACGTGCCCGCGCAGGCGCCGCGTCGAGTCGGCGCCGCCGGGGCGGTCGTACAGCGGGTCGGCGCGGAAGTTCTCCACGTCCTTCAGCCGGGCCACGTCCGCCGCGAAGTCCTGGATGCGGCCCGCGACGCCGTTCAGGCGGGTCAGCGGGGCCGTGAAGCGGGCCACCAGCGCCTGGAAGGCGACCAGCAGGCCCACCGAGATGTGCCCCTCGATCGCGCGCATCCCGCCGATCCACAGGATGAGCGCGCTGTTGAGGGTCGCGAGCGTCGGCGCGACCACACCGAGCCAGGCGCTCGGCACGCCGAGCCGCTGCTGCTCCTCCAGCGTCGTCGCGTGCTGCCCGGCCCACTTGCGGAAGTAGCCGTCCTCGCCGCCGGTCGCCTTCATCGTCTCGATCAACTGGAGCCCGGTGTAAGCGGTGTTGGTCAACCGGGCGTTGTCCGCGCGGAGTTTGGCCGTCCGGGTCGCGCGCAGCTTGATCACGACACGCATCGCGACGATGTTCAGGAGGGCGACGCCGACGCCGACGAAGGTGAGTTGGGGGTCGTACGTGTAGAGGAGCACGGCGTACAGGACCACCACCACCGCGTCCACGCCCGCCGAGGCGAGGTCGCGGGCCAGGGTCTCGGCGACCGCGTCGTTCGACTGGAGGCGCTGCACCAGGTCGGCCGGGCTGCGCTGAGAGAAGAACGTCACCGGCAGGCGCAGCAGGTGGCGCAGGAAACGGGCGCTGGAGAGGGTCGAGGAGATGATGCGGCCGTGGTGGAGGTTGGCCTGCTGGAGCCAGGTCAGCGCGACCGTCAGCAGGACGCAGGCCGCCATGGACGTGAACAGGACGCCCAGCAGCGAGGTTTGGCCGCCGATGAGGAACATGTCGATGTACTGACGGCTCAGCGCGGGCGTCGCCGCGCCGACCAGGACCAGCAGCAGGCTCGCGAGGACGGCCGCCGGGAGCGTACCCGCCGTACCGCGCAGCCGGGCCGGCATCGCGCCGAGCACGCCCGCCTTGCGCCCGCCCTTCTCGAACTCCTCGCCGGGTTCCAGGACCAGGACGACACCCGTGAAGCTGCCGTCGAAGTCCTCCATCGGGACGAACCGGCGCCCCTTGGCAGGGTCGTTGATGAAGACGCCGCGCCGGCCGAAGCGGCGGCCCATGCCGTCGTAGACGACGTAGTGGTTGAACTCCCAGAACAGGATCGCCGGGGTCTGCACGCCCTCCAGGGCCGCCAGATCCATCTGCATGCCCTTGGCGGTGAAGCCGTAACTCCGGGCCGCCTTCAGGAGGTTGCTGGCGCGCGAGCCGTCCCGCGAGACGCCGCACGCGATGCGCAGCTCCTCCAGCGGGACATGCCGCCCGTGGTGCGCGAGGACCATCGAGAGGGAGGCGGCCCCGCATTCGACGGCCTCCATCTGGAGCACGGTCGGCGTACGGACCGTCTTCACGGCGCTCACGGCAACAGCCAGTCGACGGGCCGCTGTTCGGCCAGCTTGATCGAACCGCTGGCCAGCGTCATGGAGTCGAGCCCGTACGGCGGCCCCTCGGCCGACGACCAGCGGTAACCGCTCTTCGTCTTCGCCGACTTGTCGAGCTGGACGAGCACCGCGACGGGCCGCCCCTTGCTCGTGAACTGCTCGCCGAGCTGCTGGTCACCGAGGAACGCGGCGATCTGCTGCGCCGACTGGGCCGCGCGGTCCACCGATTTCACATGGCCGCGCAGCACGCCGTACTGCTGGGTGGGGACCGTCTGGACGGTGAGGTCGACGGCGGCGTTCTCGGGGATCGTGGCCGCGTTCTGCGCGGGGACGTAGACGGTCGCGTACAGCGGGTCGTCGGGCTGGGCCACCTTCTCGATCGCGGCGACGTTCGCGCCGGTCGAGATGATCTGGCCGATCGTCGCGGCGATGGCGGTGACGCGTCCGGCGGCGACCGTACGGACGACCGCGTCGCCCTGCGCCGTCCGCACCTGGAGCAACGGGGCGTTCGCGCCGAGCCGTTGGCCCTCCTTCGCGAGGACGGCGGTGACCTGTCCGGCGGCCGGGCTCTGGAGGATGTAGCTGCCCTCGCCGTGGGTGAGGACGGCGGGCGCGCTCACCGTGGAGGCGACCGAACCGGTGACCGCCCACACGGACCCGGCGGCCAGCGCGGTGACCGTCACCGCCAGCACCAGCCAGCCCTGCGGACGCGCGAAACGCACCGGCAGGTCGAGGTCCTCCGGCGACTGGAGCTTGCTCAGGGCCTGTTGGCGGAACTGCATACGACCTTCACGGGACGGGCGGTCAGCACGGTGCGGAAAGCAGCGAAGAGCCCCGGAGCCGGGTCACGGCTCCGGAGCTCAGCGACTGTGAGGCGTCGATCAGAGACCGGCGACCAGGTTGGTGACCGGGGCCACGCTCAGGCCGGTGACACCCTCGACCGTGCTCACGGCGGTGTTGACGACGCCGGAGACCGGAGCGATGCCGTCGACCAGGTCGGTGACGGTGCCCAGCGCGTTGAGGGTCAGGCCGCCGGAGACGTTGTCGAGCTCGGCGTCGGAGATCTCAACGGTCTGGATGGAGTCCATGATGGAACTTCCCTTCCTGATGGATGTGCTTGAGGGGGTGACCTCCGTAGGCCGGAGGAGCGGGCCCCCTCGGGGGGACGACTGGATCAAAGCAGTCCCGCACCCGGGCTTCCAATCAATCCCCCCTCCCCCGAGGGCAGTTGACGGCCGATCCGTGCGGAAGCGTGCAGGCGCTTCCACAGCGCGCCGCCGAGTTCTTCACATGAAGGCACTTGATCGCTCGGATGAGCGCGGTGCGCTGTCGAGGCGAATCCGGCACTCCCGAGCCAAACGTTGCGACGCGTTTGCCGAGTTGTGCGGGAAGTGCGACCGAGGTGACTCCGATGAGCAATCGATGTGCAGATTCCTTGGGCCGGGGATTCGGCCGCGAATTGTCGGCGGAAAGTCATCGGCCGATCACGGAGAGGTCCGGCGACGGGGATTCCCGCCAGGACCGGCGGGATTGAGACAACCGGCGTGACCGGTGCGGATGTACGGGAGGGCGTCCTTCCTCTTCTGGTGGGCGAGTTGCCCGGACCGGTTCTGTCGCTTTCGGTGCCGGTCAGCGGCATATGAGGGGTTGGCCGATTACCCGCTGCCGCCCGGCCGTTCGCAAAGAAACGGGAAACAGGTTTGAACGCCCTCCCGGAGACCCGCGTACTCATGGCCAACCAAGGCGCCGCTGTACGGAGCTGCCGACGAGGCAGCACAGACCCCGTCCCCTCAGGAGGTCGAAGAACGTGAGTCACAAGCGAATCCCGAAGCGCAAGGCAGCGATAGCCGTCGGAGGTGTGGCCGCGCTCGGAGCGGCGGCACTCCTGCTGCCCAACGCGAACGCTTCGCAGGACGGTGACACGAACGCCTCCTCCGTCGCGCCGAAGACGCTGAAGTCCTCCGGCGACGTCTCCTCCCTCGCCTCCCAGCTCTCGAAGATGCTCGGCGACGCGTTCGCCGGCTCGTACTACGACTCCGACGCCAACCAGCTGGTCGTCAACGTCGTGAACGCCTCCGGCGAGCAGAACAACGCCGTCGAGCAGGCGCAGAAGGCGGGCGCGAAGGTCCGCGAGGTCGCCAACAGCACGGCGAAGCTGGAGTCGGCCGCGCAGACCCTCAAGGCGCGGGCGACCATCCCCGGCACGTCGTGGGCCGTCGACCCCAGAACGAACAAGGTTCTCGTCACCGCCGACTCCACGGTCACCGGCTCCCGGTGGGACCGGCTCGAATCGACCGTCAACGCCCTCGGCGCGAACGTCGCCACCGTCAAGAAGTCCGCCGGGACCTTCAAGACGTTCCTCTCGGGCGGTGACGCCATCTTCGGTGGCGGCGCCCGCTGTTCGGCCGGCTTCAACGTCACCGCAGGCGACGGCTCGCCCGCCTTCCTCACCGCCGGGCACTGCGCTGTCGCCGAGGAGCAGTGGTCCGACTCCGCGAACGGCCAGCCGATCGCCACCGTCGACCAGGCGACCTTCCCCGGCGAGGGCGACTTCGCGCTCGTCAAGTACGACGACGCGAACACGCAGGCGCCGAGCGACGTCAACATCGGCGGCGGCCAGAACGTCCAGATCCTCCAGGCGGCGGACGCGACCGTCGGCACGCAGGTCTTCCGGATGGGCTCGACGACCGGCCTCAACGACGGCCAGATCCTCGGCCTCGACGCCACCGTCAACTACCCCGAGGGCACCGTCAGCGGCCTCATCCAGACCAACGTCTGCGCCGAGCGCGGCGACAGCGGCGGCTCCCTGTTCTCCGGCACCACCGCCCTCGGCCTCACCTCGGGCGGCAGCGGCAACTGCACGGTCGGCGGAACGACCTTCTTCCAGCCGGTCACGGAGGCGCTCAACGCGTACGGGGTGAGCGTCTTCTGACGGTCCATCACATCGGCGCCCCGGGGAGATCTCCGGGGCGCCGTTCGCGTGTTCAGACGGGCAGGACGCCGAGGGTGGTGACCTGGCGGTTGTGGAAGCGGTCGTCCTCGACCAGCGTCGTGATGCTCCCGGCGGGCACCGGGAAACTCACGCGCCCCGCAGCCTCGGCCGGCATACCGATCCACGCCGCCACGACGAACGTCAGCGAGCCGCCGTGAGTGACCACGATCTGGTGCGGGCAGGGGCGTTCCAGGATGCGGGCCAGGGCGGCGTACACCCTCCGCACACACGCCCCCTTGGTCTCCGCCCCCTCGACCCCCTCGTCGTGCCACAGCCGTTCCCCCTGAGCGGGCGGTGCCACGAACCGCTGGTCGAGCCACTCCTGGGGCCTGCCCTCCGCCTCTCCGTACGACTTCTCCCTGAGCTCGCTGGTGAACACCAGCTCCACGCCAAGGAGTTCGCCGATCGGAGCGGCCGTCTGCCGGGTGCGCAGGAGGTCCGACGCGTACAACTCCGGTTCGGCTTCCGGCGGGATGCGCTCCCGTAGGGCGCGGGCGATGCGGGTCGCGGCTCGCAGACCGCCAGGGGTGAGGGCCGAGTCGTACCAGCCGCCGACGAGGCGGTCGACGTGGTGGGTGGCCTCGGGGTGGGTGACGACGTGCAAGGTGCGCATGGGGCTCTCTACCACAGGCCCAACTGGCGTAGGTCCGTCGCGTACTTGGTGATCAGGGAGCGGGTGAGGTGGGGGATGTCCTTGTCGGGGCCTAGGCCCGCTGATCGGACTGCTTCGTGGAAGCGGGTGGCGGGGACTGTCGAGGTGCTGTCGCTTATACACATCG
>NZ_LIRL01000639.1 GCF_001419795.1 Streptomyces niveiscabiei | reverse complement strand
GACGGACCGTCAGCGGGCCGGACACGTCTGTGCCTACCGGCCCGCTGACGGTCCGTCAATCATGCCCGTGCGGAGGCGATCCCCCTCGTCACAGCGCGACCCTGCGCGTTTCGCCCGGTGGACGCGCTGAGGACCTGCGATGCACCGCCGCTCTGGCGCACCGCAGGCCCTCGGTCTCTGGGGTCAGCGCGTGCCGACCGCCGCGCGCACCGCACGCCGCGCCATCTGGGCGTCGTCGTGCAACCGCCGCAGCAGCAGGCGCTGTTCCTCGCCGGTCGGCAGGGAGCCGTGGGCGGGCGCCGGGTCGTGCAGGGCGCGCTGGACGGCCGTCTCGTACGTACGGATCTCGCGCGTCAGGACCAGCATCAGGTTCACCAGGAACGCGTCCCGGGAGGCCGGGCCCGCCGACTGGGCGAGCTGGCTGATCTGGCGGCGGGCGCCCGGCGCGTCCGCGAGGACCGACCACAGGACCGCCAGGTCGTAGCCCGGCAGGTACCAGCCGGCGTGCTCCCAGTCCACGAGGACCGGGCCCGCCGGGGACAGCAGCAGGTTGGAGAGCAGCGCGTCCCCGTGGCAGAACTGGCCCATCCCGCCCCGGCCCGCCGACTGCGCGATGCCGTGCAGGAGCTTCTGGAGGTCGCCGAGGTCGCGGTCGGTCAGCAGGCCGAGGTCGTGGTAGCGGGAGATCCGGGCCGCGTAGTCGAGCGGCGCGTCGAACGTGCCCGCCGGGGGCCGCCACGCGTTGAGCCGGCACACCGCCGCCAGCGCCGCCCGGATGTCGGCGCGCGGCGGCGCCTCCACCGGATGCCGCGTCAGCGCCGCGACCCGGCCCGCCATCCGCTCGATGACCAGGACGCAGTTCTCCGGGTCCGCCGCGATCAGCCGGGGCGTGCGCACCGGCGGACGCTGCCGCACGAACGTGCGGTACGCGGCTATCTCGTGCCGGCCGCGCTCCGCCCAGGCGGGGGAGTGGTCCAGCAGACACTTCGCCACGGCCTGCTTGCGTCCCGTCGTACCGGCGAGCAGGACGCTGCGGCCACTGCGGCGCAGCACCTGCACCGGGGCGAAGTCCGGGCAGATCCGGTGCACCGAGGCGAGCGCGGTGCGCAACTGGGCGCCCTGCGGGCCCGACAGGTCCAGTCTGCCGCTGAGGGGTGGTGTCCCGGCGCCCGCCGGCCTGCGCTGCCGCACCATGCCGGGGGCGACGGGTGCGAGGTAGGGGCCACCACCCTGGCGGGGGTAGGCGGGCCGGGGCGGCGCGGACACGGAGGACGATGCTGCGTACATGGGCGAGACAGATCCCTTCGTGTGCCTGCGAAGTCAAGTGCGCCGCCCGGCCCGGTCACCCAGGTGCACCCTGGGGAGTGTCCCCGGACGACCGGGTCGGGGTGGCGCGTTCCTACCTGACACCCGATCGGCCGTGGCACACCACGTGGCGGACCCTGGCGAACCCTGGCGAATAGTCGCCCGGCAACCCCGGCGCGGCCCGTGCGGCTACTGTCGACTCCAGCCGAGAACCTGGGGGCTTGACGTGAGCGGAGAACCCAACACCCGACTGTCGGACCTGTTCGGCCTGGCCGGCTGGTCCAAGGGGGAACTCGCGAGACTGGTGAACCGGCAGGCGGCGGCCATGGGCCACCCCCAACTGTCCACCGACACCTCGCGGGTACGGCGCTGGATCGACACGGGAGAGATCCCGCGCGATCCCGTACCGCGGGTGCTGGCAGCCCTGTTCACCGAGCGTCTCGGCCGTGTCGTGACCATCGAGGACCTCGGTCTGGTCCGGCACGGGCGCCCGGGGAAACGGCAGAGCGGCGGGAGCGCTGAGCGCCCCGACGGGGTTCCGTGGACGCCCGACCGGACGGTCGCGTTCCTCACCGAATTCACGGGAATGGACCTCATGCTCAACCGACGCGGCCTGGTGGGCGCGGGCGCCGCGCTCGCCGCGGGCTCCGCACTCAGCAGCGCCATGTACGACTGGCTGCACACCGACCCGATCCTGTCCGCCGACGCTCCCGTCCTCGACCACCCCCTGAACGCCGACCCCGTAGGGTTCGACCGCTACGAGGCCGCCCCCATCGGGACCGAGGAGATCGAGGCGCTGGAGCGCTCCGTGGAGGTGTTCCGCGCCTGGGACGCCGCCCGGGGCGGGGGACTCCAGCGCAAAGCGGTGGTGGGACAGCTCAACGAGGTGGGCGGCATGCTCGCCTACCGCCACCCGGTACACCTCCAGCGCCGCCTGTGGGGCGTCGCCGCCAACCTCGCCGTCCTCGCGGGCTGGATGTCCCACGACGTCGGCCTCGAACCCACCGCCCAGAAGTACTTCCTGATCGCCGCGCACGCCGCCCGCGAGGGCGGGGACCGGCCCCGCGCCAGCGAGGCCCTCTCCCGTGCGGCCCGGCAGAAGGTGCACCTGGGCGAGCCCGGCGAGGCGCTCGACCTGATGCGGCTCGCCCAGTCCGGCGCCGGGCCCGAGATCCTGCCGCGCACCCGGGCCATGTTCCACACCATCGAGGCGTGGGCGCAGGCCGCCGAGGGCAAGGGGCAGGCCATGCGCCGCACCCTCGGCAAGGCGGAGGACCTGTTCGCCTCCGCCCGGGACGACGGGCCCGCGCCGAGCTGGATGCAGCTCTTCAACGAGGCCGACCTGTACGGCATGCAGGGCCTCGCCTACCGCACCCTCGCCGAGCACGATCCGGGCGCGGCGGCCCAGGCGCAGTACTTCGCCGACAAGGCCCTCGCGCTGCGGGACGACACCCAGCAGCGGTCCCGGATCTTCGACCACCTGTCGATGGCCTCGGCCCTGTTCATCGCGGGGGACGCCGAGCACGCCCACCACTACGCGCGGCAAGCCCTGTCGTCGATGGGCGCGAACTCGTCGCTGCGGACCTGGGACCGGCTCAGCGACATGTACCGGCTGACCGGGCCGTACGCCAAGGAGCCGAAGATCGCGCAGCTGCGGGAGGAGATCAAGTCGGCGCTGCCGAAGGCGAAGGGCGGCAGGGGGGCGGTGGTGTCGACGTGAGGGCGCTCATCGGGGCGACGGTCTGATTCGGGGTGACGGCCCGATTCGGTTTGACGGTCTGATTCGGTTTGACGGTCCGATCGTCACACCGGCACCCTCGCCGCCAGTACGCATGCCGAGTCCTCGCCGGTGTGGGGTTCGGCCGCCGCCTCGGCGGCCTCCTGTGCCGTCCTCGCCTCCACGAGCCGGGAGGTGAGGACGGTCCGGGCGTCCGGGTCGGTGTGCAGCAGGAGGAGGTCGCCCGGTTCGAGGCGCGTCTCGGACGGGCGGTGCACGGCGCCCGGCGCGGTGCCGAGGAGGGCGCCGCCGGGCCCGGTCAGCCGGCGCCCGGTGCCGCCGCGGACCAGCAGGGGGGCGCAGGGGCCCGCCTGGGCCCAGGTGAGGGTGCGGTTCGCGGGCCGGTACCGGCAGCAGACGACACCGGCGAGCGCGGGCCGCTCGCCCGCGCCGAGGAGCTGCCCGAGTAACCCGAGCAGCCGCCCCGGCTCGGTGCCGGCCAGCGCCATCCCGCGCAGCGCGCCCAGCAGCATCGTCGCCGTGGCCTCCAGCGTCCGGGCGTTCCCGGTCAGCGAGCCGACCGTGAACACCGTGTCGCCGCCCGGCAGTTGGACCGAGTCGAACCAGTCCGCCCCGATCGGCACGCCGCCGGAAGCGGGCAGGTGCAGCCCGGCGACGTCCAGCACGGGGGGCGCCTGGCGCGGGAGTCGCAGGGAACCGCACCAGGGCGGCGTGGCGGCTCCCCGCGACTCGACCGCGAGCCGTGCCTCGGTACGCGGACGCGGCCCGCCCCGGCGGAGCGAGTCACGGGTCTCGGTCACCGCCCGCTGGCTGCGCCGCAGTTCGCTGACGTCCCGCAGCACCGCCCACATCGAGGCGGTGCACCCGTCAGCGCCGAGCACGGGCTCGCCCATCAGGTGCACGGTCCGCACCTCGCCGCCCGGCCGGACGACGCGGAACTCGCCGTCGATGGGCCGCGAGTCGATGAGGCAGTCCGTCACCATCGCCGTCAGCTTCGGCCGGTCCTCCTCCAGGACGAGCGACGGCAGCTCGTCCAGGGTCAGCGCCGGGGACGCCGGATCGCGGCCGAGGATGCGGTGGAACTCCGCCGACCACACCGCCTCGTCCG
>NZ_LIRL01000638.1 GCF_001419795.1 Streptomyces niveiscabiei | reverse complement strand
GTTCCAGGGGTCGGCGGGCGCGTACGCCGATGCCGTCGGGGAGCCCCACGCGTCGGCGGGCACGGAGTCCGTGCCGGAGCCGGGGGCGGCGCCCGGGGAGGCACCCCACCCGATGTCCCACGGCCCGGCGAGCGGGTCCCACGCCTCGGCGGCGGGCGCGGGCGGCGCTTGCGGCGGCGGGGTCAACTCCCCGACGGCCAGGGCGAGTACGGACGTCCGCTTGCCGTAGGCGATGACGCGCTCGTACACGCTGTGCCGCAGCCCGAGCCCGGCGGGCGTGTCGACGAGCAGGAACCGGTAGTGGCCGTCGGCGGGTTCGGGCCGGCCGGCCTCGCGCAGCCGTTCGGCGACGGCGGACCGCAGCCCTGCGGCGTCCGCGAGGCCGCTCGCCGCCTGCCTCAGGTCGAGGACGATGACCGGGCTCGTCATTCCACGTCCTTCCACGGGTCGCCCGCCTCGCCCGCGCCGGGGCGCCTGGCCGGCTCCTGTTCGCGGGCCTCGGTCCAGGCGGGGGCCGGGGTGTCGGGTTCCTCGCCGGGCCAGCCGTCGGACCCGGCGGCGGCTGCGGCGAAGGGCGGCAGGGGCCTCTCGCGCGGGGGCTGCCCGGCGTCGGGGCGGTCGTCCCAGGGGAACGCGCCCCGGGCGCGCGGCACTTGACGTTCCGTCACCTCGATGACGTCGATCTCGCGCAGCGCGTGCCGCAGCGAGCGCAGGGTGGGCGCGACGGCGTTCTTGTCGGCGAACGGGGTGTCGAGGGCGGCGGGCAGCAGTTCGGTCCAGAACTCCAGGAGGGAGTCGGCCCATTCGCCGGAGGTGTGCACGGAGCGCGCCAACCGGTCGCGGATCAGGGCGATCTGATGGGGTGCCAGTTCTTCGACGACGTACGTGTACAGCGGGTGGGGTTCCTCGCCGAGGTTGTTCGCGCTGCGTTCCATGAGGGCCTGGCAGTACGTCTCGACGACGGCGTCCTCGGTGAGGAGGGCGATCTGTTCGTAGGCGTGCAGGATGCGGGCCCAGCCGGAGACGCCCTGCCGGGGCCGGTCGCCGAGGCGCAGTTCGATGCCGGGGACGTCGGTGGTGACGTCGTCGGGGAGGCTGCTGTGCAGGCGGACCAGGACCTTGACGGGCTCCTTGTCGGTGCCCTCGACGACCTCGACCTGCCCCTTCCACAGGGCGCACAGCAGGCGGTGCAGGATCTCGCGGCGGTCCTCGGCGGTCGCCGCGAGCCATTCGCCGCCGCGTCCGAGGCGCTGGCGCCAGTCGAGGTAGTCGGCGGCGACCTCCGTCTCGCGCGCCTTCGCCCAGCGCTTCAACACCTTGCGGACTTCCGGGACTTCGGTGAGGCTCATCTCGCGGCGGAACAGGACGACGGTGATCGAGTCGGTGTCCACGCCGTTGAACTCGGTGCTCCCGCGCGGCAGCGAGAGGTGCTTGCGGAGGTAGTCCTCGACGGTGTCCTTCGCCGACGAACGCGGGTACACCACCAGCACCTTGAGCGGTCCGCCGCCCTCGGGCACGAAGCCGTGCGGGATCAGCCCGGCGATCTTGAACCGGAACTGGTCGAGCGCGGCCTTCCCGACGGACTCGGCGGCGGCACCGACCCCGGCCGCCGCCTCCAGCAGCATGGCCATGGACGGCAGGAGGGGCTTCTCGTCGTGCAACGTGCCGCTCTGCGCGAAGAGTTGCTTGATCCGCTGCTCGATCGCCGCCTTCACGGGCGCGACGGCCGCGTCCGGATTGCGGCGGGCGATCGTGCGGGCTGCCTGCCACGCGTCGGCGTCGACGAGGGCGTGCACGAGGGCCGCCTCGTCGTCGCTGTCCCTCAAGTTCTCGCGTTTCGTGAGGCGTTCACGCAGGTCGTCGTAGAAATCGGTGAGGTTGTTCTGCGGCGGCAGCAGGTAGGAGACGCCCGTGCGGTCGTCGTACAGCTCCAGGACCTGCGCCTTGTAGGCGCGCGGCTCCTCCTCGCGGTGCTTGTGGAACGCCTCGACGAGGGCGGCGATCTCGGCGGTGAGGGCGGCGGCCTTGGGGCGCCAGCGCTGCTCCTCCGCCCGCCACGCCTCGTGCCAGATCGCCTTGGTGCGGGCCGCGTACCAGGTGTTCTGCTCGGCCTCGGTCCGGGCGCGCAGTTCGTCGTGCCGGGTGCGGGCGAGGCGGGCGGCGATGCCGTCCTTGAACTTCGGTACGGGCGGCGGGAGGAGGGCCCGGTGTTCGCCGCCGCCGGGTTCGCGGGCCCGGCTCTCCAGCATGCCCAGCACGCCTTGCCGGGTGACCGGGTCGGGGTCGCCGGGGACGCCCTTGACGACGCGTTCGACCTGGAAGGGGTCCATGGTGCGCAGGGCGCGCTCCAGCGCCGTCTGCGGCGAGAACTGCTCGGCGAGCACCGGCACGCGCCGTGCGACCCGGCGCCGTAGATCCTCCAACGTGGCCTGCATCTCGCGCAGTCGGGTCGTCAGGGACTCCTCGATGCCGGCGCCGCCGCGCTGCGCGGGGCGGGCCTCGGGGGGCGGGAGGGGGTCGCGGTTCCACAGCTCTTCGAGGCCCGCGTCGGCGAACATGCGGCGTACCGTCCCGGCGTACTCGTGGCTGTGCTGCGCGGAGGCGTCCGCGAGGCGGGACACGCCGTGCGCGAGCAGGCGCGCCGAGACGAGGTCGGCGAGGGGTTCCAGGGGGACGGTCATGGAGGCGACGAGGCTCGTGGAGACGCCCCGGTGGCCGATGCCCGACTTGGCGCGGATCCGCCGTTTGGCATCGGAGTTGATGAAGCTGGACGCGAAGGTCTGGTGCTCGTCGTCCCGCCCGGGGGCGTCGCCCAGTTCGGCGCCGATCAGCGACATGATGAGCGACACCATCGACCGGCGCAGGTCGTCGGGGCGGATCCCGGCGGTGCGGCTGAAGAGGAACGCCGTCGGCATGACCCCGGCGTCCAGGCGTACGGTCCGGTCGTGCGGGTAGCGGATCGCGGTCCCGGAGGCGTGGTCGACGTCGCCGATCACGTCGTCCGCGACGGGTACGTTCTGCTCGTCGACGAGCCGGAAGAGGTCCACCACGGCGCGGGCGGCGTTGAGTTCGGCGTCCCGGCCGCCGCCCTTGGCGAGGGGGAACGCGGACGGCATCACGACCAGCGGGTAGATGCGGGCGCCGCTGAAGTTCTTCTCCTTGAACGCCTGCCCGATGAAGTGCAGGTAGTCCAGGAAGATCCCGGTGCCGGTGCCCCCGGCGACGGAGAACGCCACGAACACGTCGCATCCGGAGATCGGTCCGCCGCCGAGCCGGCTCAACTCGCCGCCGGAGCGCCCGATGATGTCGATGGCCTGCTGCAACGGGCCCATCACCGGCGTCATGTCGTCCCGCAGGAGCGTCCCGAACAGGGCGGCGCGGCCGACCGTGGGGAGCTGGCCGGCGCCGTTGCGCAGCGGGGTGATGCGCGGCTCGGTGGCCTGCGGGGGCAGCCAGTCGCGGGTCTCGCGCGGGATCGCGGCGCGCAGTTCGCGGGTCACGCTCGGCGAACTGTCGTAGCCGGGAAGGAGATCGTGGGTGGCGCGGGCGGTGCGCGCGTACGCCGCCTGGAGCGCGGGTTCCACGCTCAGGTGCGGGAGCCGGGCCAACTCGGCCTCGCTGTAGTCGGCGTACACGAACTGGAGGCATTCGGGCAGCTGGTAGCGCTGGTTGATGCCGCGCGAGGCGAGCGCGGTGCCGTCCGGGCCGCACAGCGCGGCGCGCAGCCGGCGTTCGAGTTCGGCGCCGACGAGCCCTCCGGTGCCGCCCAGGCCGACGTAGAGCATCGGTTGGTTGATCTTCATGGGGTGCCTTCCCGCTGGCGGTTCACAGGTCGGGGTGGCCGACCTCGGAGGCGTACGGCGACCAGGTGTCCGGGGGCGGCGAGGGCGTGCCGTCGACGACCTTCAGGACCAGGTCGGCGCCCGCGCTCACGCCCTCGCCGGGCCGTACGGTCACCGGTTCGTCGGCGCCGCGCCGCAGCTGGGCGTCGCCCTCGGGGGTGCGGCGCATGGCCCACTCGCCCTGCGCGGAGCGCCGTACGCGGGGGCTGTCGCCGTCGTCCTCGACGTCGAACCGGTACCAGCCCTCGCGGCCGTCCAGCACCGGGTGGGTGGCCAGTTCGCGGCCCCAGGGGTCCTCCAGGACGAGCGTCCCGCGCGGGCGTGCGGCGCGCCTGCGGGTGTAGAGGCGCAGGGCGGCCCAGGCGGCGGCGAGCAGCAGGAGGAGGGCCGCGCCCGCGGCGACCCAGGCCCACGGGTTGGTCTTCTTGCTCACCGAGACCGTGTCGAGGAGCTGGTCGTCGAGGACGGTGCCGGTGTCGTCGGTGACGACGATCTTGCCGCCGAGGGCGGTGGGGTCGGTGCGGACGCGGAAGCCGAGGTGGTCGCCGACGGTCAGCTTCACCGTGGTGCGGTGGGCCTCGGCGCCGGGTGCGACCGTCACGTGGCGCGGGGTGAGGGTGAGTCCGGTGGCCTTCGTGTCGGCGAAGGCGAGGGTCAGGGTGCGGGGTTTCGTGTCCGTGTTGGAGACGGTGAGCTGCGCCTCGTGCGTGTCCCCGGGGTGCAGCTCGGCACCGCCGAGGGCGAGGGCGGCCTCCAGGGACCTGCCGGGGGTGAAGATCGCGGCGGGCTGACTGCGTACGTCGGGCTGGAGGCCGACGGCGGACACGGTGGACGTGAACATGAGGGCGCCGGACGCCTGCCGGGGCACGGTGACGGTGCCGGCGAACCTGCCGTGGCCGTCCCCGGCCAGCGCGAACGGCACCGGCCTCGCGATGCCCTCGCCGCCGAGGGTGCCGGTGACCGTGATGCCGCGCAGGTCGCGCGGGTCGGGCACGGACTCCTCGCGGGTCAGGATCGGCACCCGCATCTCGACCTTCGCGCCGGGCGCGGGCGCGTACTCGCTGAGCGAGATCGTGGAGCGCACCGCGCCGTGCCACAGCACGCTGACGCTGGCCGCCTTGTCCCGGTGCCCCTCGGGCGCGTCCAGCGCGACCCGCCACCTCCCGGGCAGGGGCCGGGTGATGCGCAGCGACTCGGTGGCGGTGCCCTGCCCGGTGAACGCGTACGTCGAGTCCGCGTCCCCCGTACCGGGCTCGACGGGCCTGCCTCTCGGGTCGTAGTACTTCACGGTGACGGCCGGGTCGCCCTTCTCGACGACGATCGTGCCCTCGGTCGCCAACGGCGAGATGCGGACGGCGAGTTCGCCCGGCGGGCGCTTCGAGCCGCCCTCGTCGCGGTAGTAGCAGCGGGCCGTCGCGAAGGCGTCCTGGAGGGCGCCGCTGATGCGCTCGGGGCCGTCGGCCATGTGGGGGCGGGGGCGGGCGTCCTTCAGGTTCGCGCAGCCCGCCCGGTAGCCGGCGTCGGCCATCTTCGTGAGCGCGTTCTCGTCGGCCCTGCCGAAGCCGAGCGGCCAGATCTGCACGCGCGCGGCGGCGGCCTCGGCGAGCGCGTCCGCGAGGTCCTTCTCGGCCGCCTCCTGGGCCGTGACGGCGTCCAGGTTCCGGTACTTGAGGCTGTCCTTCACCTCCAGGACGCCGTCCGTCATCAGGAACAGGACGCGCGGGTCGGTGTCCGGCGCGGACCGCAGGTCGGCTACGGCCTGCCGGATCACCTCGATGAAGTCGGTGCCCGCGCCCTCGTTCTGCTCGCGCCGCCGCAACCGCCCCGCGCAGTCCGCCGTCTTGGCCCGCGCCAGCGCGTCCAGGGCGCGGGCCGGGCACACCTTGTCGACGGCGGTCTGGCCCTCCTTCTCGGCGCTCGCGAAGCCCAGGACCTCCAGCGTGGAGCGGTTCGACGGCTCGCTGACGGCGATCGCGCCGACCGCCTCACGCTCCCGGCCGACGTCGGCGGGGTCCAGGCTGCCGGACTGGTCGACGGCCACGACGTAGTGGACGGGGCGGTCGGCGGCCGGGGCGGGTGCGGCCT
>NZ_LIRL01000637.1:549-5327 GCF_001419795.1 Streptomyces niveiscabiei | reverse complement strand
TCTCTCCTGCCGACGCGTCGGACGGGGTCACGGTGCGCTCCCTGCGAGTGGTGCCGATCCGGCACCCCGCGCCCGGGGAACGCCCCCACGGCGGTGCGTCCTCGCGAGTGTGCCGATCCGGCCAGTGTGCACCACCCCACCGACATCGGTCCCCTCAACAGGCCCGAAGCCCCACGGCACACACAGGAACCCCACAGGGGGCAGCGCCGGGGGTGAGGGCGGGGCACCGGGCGTTGGGCCAGGGAACCGAGACGGCCCCGCCCACGGGATCGCCCTGGAGGGCCCGGAGACCCAAGAGCGCGCCCGCGCGCGTGNNCGCGCGCGTGCCCGCCGAATCGCCCTCCACGCGCGCGTGCGCCTCAAGCAAGCCCCGGTCTCACCATCGGGGCACCGACGGCGCCACCCAGCCCGGCTCGGCGACCCGCATCGCCGCCGCGTCGTCGCGGTCCCGCAGGGTGCCGTCGTCGGCCAGCCAGCGCTGGTGGAGGTGGGCGAGGCGGTCGCGGTCCAGTTCCACGCCGAGGCCGGGGGCGTCGGGGACGGTGACCTTGCCGGCGTCGAACGTGAGGCGTTCCGTGAGGACGTCCTCGGACTGCCAGGGGTAGTGGGAGTCGCAGGCGTGGTGGAGGTCGGGGACGGTCGACGCGACGTGGGTCATCGCGGCGAGGGAGATGCCGAGGTGGGTGTTGGAGTGCATGGAGATGCCGACGCCGAACGTGCGGCAGATCGCGGCGAGTTGCTGGGTGTTGCGCAGCCCGCCCCAGTAGTGGTGGTCGGAGAGGACGACCTGGACGGCGCCCCGGGTGAACGCCTCGGGGATCTCGGCGAACGTCGTGACGCACATGTTGGTCGCGAGTGGCACCCCGGTCCGCGCGGCGACCTCGGCCATCGCGTCGGTGCCGAGCGCGGGGTCCTCCAGGTACTCCAGGAGGTCGCCGAGTTCCTTGGCGACGGTGAGGGACGTCTCGACGGACCAGGCCCCGTTGGGGTCGAGCCGCAGCGGGTGCCCGGGGAACGCCTCGGCGAGCGCGCGGACCGCGGCGATCTCCTCCTGCGGCGCGAACACCCCGCCCTTGAGCTTGAACGACGTGAACCCGTACCGCTCGGTGAACTTCCGCGCCTGCTCGACGACCCCGGCGGGGTCGAGGGCGGCCCCCCAGTCGTCGCGCTCGGCGGGGACTCCGGCGGGGTGCTCGGCCCACTTGTAGAACAGGTACGCGCTGTACTCGACGGCATCGCGGACCTTCCCGCCGAGCAGCGCGTGCACGGGCAGCCCGAGGGCCTTGCCGAGCGCGTCGAGGCAGGCGACCTCGAACCCGGAGACGACGGACAGCCGCAGTTTGTCGGCGGTCTGCACGCCCCGCAGCCCGCCGACGTCGACCTGGTCGACGACCCGCGCACGGTCGACGTCCACCCCGTTCATGACCGTGAACAGCCCGTGGTGATCGGCGACGGATCCGCCGACGAGCCGCTCCGCGAACGGCCGCGCCAGCTCCAGGTACTTGGTGTCCCCGTAGGTCTCCCCGAGCCCGGTGACCCCGTCCGCGGTGACGACCTCGATGATCAACCGGGGGGTGTACGGCTGGTGCACCCCCTGCGTGTTCAGCAGCGGCGGGTCCGCGACCAGGATCGGCGTGAGGCGTACGTCGGCGATCGTGAGGTCCACCCTGGTCATCTCCCTCTCAGCGCATCCATGTACGGAAACAGAGGTTAGATACGTGAACCAATGCCGTCAATGGAGCGCCGTCACCGGAGCGCCCGGGCCCGCCGCACCGCGTACACCCCGGTCACCGTCAGCAGCGCGGCGATCCCCGCGACCACGCCGACGGTCACCCCGGTGGAGGCGAGGCTTCCCCCTGCGGTCGTAGTACCTCCGAGGGACCCTCCGGACGAGGACGTGCCCGTAGTACCCGTAGTACCCCTAGTACCCGTAGTACTTGAGTCGCCCCCCGTGGACCCGGTACCACCCGTAGTACCCGTAGTACCCCCAGAGGCCCCCGATCCCCCGCCGGTACCCGTCCCCGGGTCCGTCTCCACCGGCTTCTGCCCCACGAAGCTCACCGGTACCTTGACGTCCTGCGACCGGTCCCCGGACAGCGTGTGGTCGGCCCGGGTCGCCAACACGCACGTCACCTTGAAGCAGTCGGTGTAGGCGTCCTTGGCGTCGAGGGTCAGCGAGACGGAGAACGTACCCCCGTCCCCGTACGGCGTCGCCAACTCCTTGCCGTAGTCGGGCGGGTTGGAGGAGATCCACGCCGAGGAGTGCGACGCGCCGGTCATGTCGACGCCCCCGACGCACGGCGTCGGCAGCTGCCCGGCGCCGTTGTCGACACAGAGGGCGACGTAGATGCCCTTGTCCTCGTCGTACCCGGACCCGGTGACCTTGACGGTCTGCCGCTCGACGGCCAGGCCGTTGACCGGCGTGACGGTCAGCTTCTGCCCCTCGGCGCCGGTGACGGTCCGGGTCCCGGACGGCCCGGTCGGCGTCCCCCCGCCGCCGGTGGTGGTGCCGCCCCCGTTCGTGGCCCCGGCTTCCCTCACCGTCAGCGTGAACTCCGAACTCCGCGTCGTACCCCCGGCGTTGGAGAAGACGACGCGGTACCGGTAGCCGTCCTGAGCGGCGCGCGCGGTGAAGGAGTACGTCCGGGAGGTGGCGCCCGCGACGACGTTCCAGGTCTGCCCGTCGTCGGCGCTGACCTCCCACTTCTGCCCCGGCGCGGGGACCCCTTCGGCGGCGGCGACAAAGGTGACCTTGTCCCCCGCGGACACCGTCTGGTCGGTCGGGGTCTGGGTGACCCGGGGAGACACCCGGAGGTCCACCTTGACGACCTTGCTCTCCGCGTATTTGGTGAGGTAGACGGAGGTCGCGCCGGGCGTGACCGCGACGCCCGCGTAGACCGTGCCGGCGATGCTGCCGGGCAACGCGACGGGCGCGGCGGCCTGTTCGAAGGTCGCGCTGTCGAGGGTCTGGAGCGAGCCGGTGCCGTCGGCGCCCTCGGCGGCCGTGCCGTAGTCCTCGCGCAGGACGAACGCGCGCCGGGACGTCTTGTCGAAGGCCATCGCGAGCGGACGGTCCTTCGCGGTGAGCGTCCTGAGCGCGACGCCGTTCCTGTCGAGGACGAGGACGGCATCATCGACCGCCACCCACACGTTGCCGTTGGCGGGGTCGGTCTCGACGAAGTAGACGGAACCGGCGGGGAGTTCGGCGGTCGCGGTGACCGCGAAGGCCGCGGACCGCGTGTCGACGCGCCGCAGCACCTTCTTGCCGTCGGCCGAACCCACCGACCAGGCCACGCCGTTGGCGGCGTCGACGCCCAACTGGGCGCCGCCTTCGAGGGAGATGGACCGCCGCACCGTGCCGGTGCGGGTCTCGACCTCGGAGAGCGTGGCGCCCTGGGCGACGAGGACGGTGGACGCGGTGGCGGGCCCGGTGCCGGTGACGGTCGCGCCGTTCAGCCAGCTGCCCTCGGCGCGCGCGTCGCCGCCCTTGGCGGTGGCGAGGCCGCGCAGCGGGAAGTGGAAGGAGACGCCGTCGCCGGGCAGCGGGGCGATGATCTGCCGGACCACGCGCGCGGCGAGCGCGCCGCCCGCGCCGGGTGCCTGGGCGATGTGGCCGAGGGCCTTGCCGGTGGCCGGGTCGAGGGCGTAGAGGCCCTGTTCGGCGAGGTCGGCGGTGTCGGGGATGTTGTCCGAACCGACGTACAGCTTCCCGGAGTCGGGGTGGACCAGTACGTCCAGGGGACGACCCGCGGTGGTGAACTCGGCGGCCCGCGCGTAGGAGACGGTCCCGGCGGGGACGTCCACGCCGCCGTCCTCGCCGCCGCCCGGGTCCTGGCCCTGGAAGGTGACGGGTATGCGGACGTCCTGGGAGCGGTCGCCGGGCGCGTTGTGGTCGACGCGGGTGACGACCGAGCAGGCGACCCGCGTGCAGTCGAGACCGCCGTCCTCGGCCTCGATGTCGAGGCGTACGTCGAACGTGCCGCCCGCGCCCCACTTCTCGGCGACCCCGGCGGGGGCCTCCGTGGAGTCGGCGGGGACGATCCACCGGGACGCGCCGCTGCCGCCGGTCTGGTCGGCGCCGCCGAGGCAGGGGGTGGGGATGCGGTTGTCGCCGTTGTCCTTGCAGAGCGCGACGTACACCCCCTTGGTGACGTCGTACCCGGCCCCCGTCACCCGCAGGGTCTCCCCCTCGGGGTTCAGCCCGGCCGAGGCGGAGACGGTGAGCCGCTGGCCGTCCTTGCCGTACGCGGTACGGGGGGTGTCGGCGGCCCGCGCGGCCGGGCCCACCGTGACCGCCGTCGCCGCCGCGGCCACGAGTGCCACCGCGCCGAGCAGGGCGGCGGGCCGCCTCAGCCGCCGGGCGGGGGTGTCGTCTGTCATGAGAGGTCCCTCGGGGAGGTGGTACCCGGGTAGTACGCGAGCGGTACCGAGGGGCACCCCGCAGCAGGCGCCCCTCGGAGATCGGAGTAGTGCGGGACTACTGGAAGGTGATCGGCACGTGGACGTCGTAGGTGCGGTCGTTCGTGTCGAAGTGGTCGGCGCGGGTCACGACCGCGCACTCGACGTCCTGGCCGCAGACGCTGCCGTCGTCCAGCGTGGCCTTGACGAAGATGTTCACGCTGAAGGTGCCGCCGGTGCCGAACTTGGAGCTGTTGGCGAAGAGGCCGCCGAAGGTGTTGTTGACCCAGTGGGAGGCGCCGGTGGAGCCGGACTCGTCCTGGCCGCCGAGGCAGGGGGTCGGCTTGTTGGCACCGGCCGCGCCGTCGACGGCGCACAGG
>NZ_LIRL01000637.1:0-483 GCF_001419795.1 Streptomyces niveiscabiei | reverse complement strand
GGCGGCGGTGCGGGCGGAGGCGACTCTCATGAGGGAGACCCTTCTGATCGGTTCCAGCCTGAATAGCTCGAACTTAGGTAAGGCTAACCTAATGGCGATCTTCGGTTGTTTGTCAATGGACGGTAAAGAAGCTGTGGCGTACGCGACTCAGCCCGCGGGCTCGCCCACCTCGAACTCGGCGCCCACGACGGCCTGTTCACCGGCCACCCCGGTCACCTCGACCGTGTGCGCGCCCCGGGTCGCGTTGCCGTACACCGGGAAGTCCTGCGCGAATCGCCCGTCGCCGTCGGCCACCGCCTGGTACCGGGTGTCCCCGTCGATCGCGACGAGCAGCACCGCGCCGGGGGCGAACCCCTCGCCGGTGACCCGCTGTTGACCCCCGGCGGGGAGGGCGGGACGGGCGAGGGAGACGGCAGCCGCGGCCTCGGGAGACACCTCCGCCGAACTCCCCGCCGTCGGCATGGGGTTCGTGGCCGGTGCCCC
>NZ_LIRL01000636.1 GCF_001419795.1 Streptomyces niveiscabiei | reverse complement strand
GCGGCGACCCGGTGGTCGTGCTCGGCGGCCAGCCCGATGTGGAAGTCCGCTCCGAGAGGCCCCGCGATCTCCGTCGCGAAGTAGTCCCCGAGAGGTACCCCGGTAATCCTCCGGACCAGCTCGCCCACCAGGTACCCCTGGGTCAGCGAGTGATACCCCGCCTCCGTACCCGGCTCCCACTGCGGCGTGAGGCCCGCGAGCCGCGCGGTGACCGCGTCCCAGTCGTACAGCTCCTCCACCGTGCCCGGCCAGTCGGGCAGTCCGGCGGTGTGCGAGAGGACATGCCGGACGAGGACGTCCTTCGCCCCGAACTCCGGCCAGTACCGGGCGACTTCGGCGTCCGGGTCCAGCGAGCCCCGCTCGATCAGCGTCAACGCCGTCAGCGCGGTCATCGTCTTCGTCACCGACCACACGTTCGTGATCGTGTCCCGCCGCCAGGGGACGCCGCGCGAGGCATCCGTGTACCCGCCCCACACGTCCACGACGGGCTCCCCGCCCATGAACACGGCGACCGAACCTCCCGTGTCCCCCTCGTCCAGCAGTCGGGCGAGGAGGTTGGGGACGGCGAGGAAGAGGTCGTCGTAGGTGCCCTGGATATCGGCCATGCAGTGCATTAGCGGGGTCGAGACAGGGCCGGGGCAACTGAATTACCGCTACAGGAAGGGGAGTTGAAGATTCCGGCAGGTCAACCGGGCACGTTCGTCACGCTCATGGCGTACGCGAGGAGCCGCCCGAAGCGCAGCCGGCTCAGGAGATGGGCGTTCACCGGCGCGTATCCGGACCGGGTGAGCGAGTCGATGCCGTCGAGGATGTCGGCCAACTCCTGCGCGGCTTCCGGCCCTTGCCGACCGAGATCCGCCAAGTAGGCGACCGCGCACGCGTCCAGCCGCGCGTGCAGCCCACCGAGGCGGGGCACCTCGACCGATGCGTCCGGAAAGGGCCAACTCCGGAACGCCGCATGCCGGTTGGCGACCGCCGCGACCAACCCGAGCCGCGCCGGAGGCGCCGCACCCGGCCAGGTCCGGCGCGAGGGCCGCGAGGTAGGCCCACGTCGCGTTGAACCCGAGCGGGCAGTACCGCTCGACGGCGTACCTCAACTCCCCGCGCCTGCGCGCGAACGGCAGACTCTCGTCGCGTACCCGGCGGGCATGAACACCGAAACTCACGCCCGGTAAGTCACCCCCGTACCGCCCAACCCGCAGTACCCGCCCGGGTGATGAGCCAGATACTGCTGATGCAGCGAACTGGCCGGATAGAACGGATACTCCTTCGCCGCCAGGATCTCAGTGGTGATCTCCCCGTACCCCGCCTCGGCGAGACACTTCTGATAGGCGTCCCTCGACGACTCGGCAGCCTCCACCTCGTCATCCGTACGGGCAAAAATCAGCGAGCGTACATGAGTCCCCACGTCATTTCCCTGCCGGAACCCCTGAGTCGGATCGTGCCCCTCCCAGAAAACCCGCAACAGCGCCTCGTAGGAAACCCGCGCGGGATCATAGACAACCCGCACGGTCTCCGCGTGCCCGGTCAACCCGGTCCGCACCTCATCATCAACGGGAAACGGCGTAAACCCACCCTGAAACCCGACAGCGGTAGTCCAAACCCCCGCAGGCAGTTGCCAGTACCGCCGCTCAGCACCCCAAAAACACCCGAGCGCGAACTCGGCGACTCGA
>NZ_LIRL01000635.1 GCF_001419795.1 Streptomyces niveiscabiei | reverse complement strand
GACGGGGGGAGGGTCCGTGACCCAACTCACGGAATAGCAATAACGGCAAAATGGACACAAGGTGGAGATGTATCAAAATGATGTGCTTTATCTACTGATCAGCTGCATAACGGGCGTGATCCGATAGCGCCCGTGCTGTAACCGTGGGGGCTATCGGTGATCGAAACGTGACCGGATACGCTGACTTGAGTGATGGCAGCGACCTATCGACAAACCGTGTAATCGCCAACAGTCGCCAGTGGGCAACAGCAGACAGGAGATCCCTCGTGACCGTCGTCGGGCCGTTCGGGCTGAGCGTGCGGGACCAGGCACTGGAAGCCGATGTCCAGGCAGGACTGGCTGCCGTCGAGGAGGGTCTGCTCGAAGCCACCAAGAGCGAGGTCCCCTTCATCACGGAGGCCGCGCAGCACCTCGTGCGCGCGGGGGGCAAACGTTTCCGGCCACTTCTGGTGATGCTCGCGGCGCAGTTCGGTGATCCGTACGCGCCCGGTGTCGTGCCGTCCGCCGTGGGCGTCGAACTCACGCACCTCGCCACGCTGTACCACGACGACGTCATGGACGAGGCCGAGGTCCGGCGCGGGGTGGCCAGCGCCAACACCCGCTGGGGCAACTCCGTCGCCGTCCTCACGGGCGACTTCCTCTTCGCGCGCGCGTCCCAGATCCTCGCCGACCTCGGCCCCGAGGTCGTCCGCATCCAGGCCGAGGCGTTCGAACGGCTCGTCACCGGCCAGATCCTGGAGACCGCGGGCCCCACGGACGGGCGTGACCCCGTCGACCACTACCTCGACGTCCTCGCCGGCAAGACCGGCTCCCTCGTCGCCGTCTCCTGCCGCTTCGGCGCGATGACCTCCGGCGCGGACGAGACGGTCGTCGACGTCCTCACGCAGTACGGCGAACGCCTCGGCGTCGCCTTCCAGCTCGCCGACGACGTCCTCGACATCGCCTCCGACTCCCACGAGTCCGGCAAGACCCCCGGCACGGACCTCCGCGAGGGCATCCCCACGCTCCCCGTCCTGCGCCTGCGCGAGCGCGCCGCCCGCCTGAACCTCCCCGAGGACATCGCCCTGTGCGAACTCCTCGACTCCGACCTCACGGACGACGCCCGCCACACCGAGGCCCTCACGGCGCTGCGCGCCCACCCGGCCCTCGAACAGGCCCGCCGCGACACGGTCCGCTACGCGGAAGAGGCCCGCGCGGCCCTGGCACCCCTGCCGGAGTGCGACGCGAAGCTGGCGCTGGTGGAGATGTGCGACGCGGTGGTGCACCGGGCGGGCTGAGGCGCCTGCCGTGCCATGCCGCGCCGCCGCTCGCCTCGCGGCGGGCGGCCGTGTGGCGCTGACCTCGTCCCCTGGTACGGCCTCGCGACCCCTAGGGAAGTATGGGGTACCGGCGGGGCGTGTCATACCGCAGGAGTACGCGGAGTTGACTCTGAGGGGTGACGCCGGTGACGGGGGCGATTTGGTGTCATGGATGCAGACGCAGGACCACTGCTCACCGATTCGGGTGAGAATGGCGGTCGGGGTGGGTTGCCCAGAGATGCCCACCGGCCGCCGCCGACGACGGAGGTAAGGCAGACATGGCACCGAACGCATCCGACGACCCCCGGACCCCGCTCACGGAGGCCGACGCGGACGAGGCGAGGTCGCGCCGCCGCAGGACGGCCGCCCGGTACGTCGTTCCGGTGACGGTCGTGGGCGTGGCCGCCGCCACCATCGGCCTGGTCCCCGCCCTCGCCGACTCCGGCGACCCCGACCTCCCCCAGATCACCGCCCAGCAGCTCCTGGACAAGGTCGCCGCGTCGGACGTCCAGCAGCTCTCCGGCACCGTCAAGATCACCACGGACCTGGGCCTCCCCGACCTCGGCGGCCTGGAGAGCAGCTTCCTCTCCGGCGCGACCGGCTCCTCGGAGGGCTCCTCGGCCGACCCCACCACCAGGCTGACGGAACTGGCCGCGGGCACGCACACGCTGCGCGTCGCGACGGACGGCCCCGAGAAGCAGAAGCTCTCCCTGCTGGAGAACGCGGCGGAGTACAGCCTCATCCACAACGGCAAGGACGTCTGGGGCTACGACAGCAAGTCGAACGAGGTCTACCACTCGACGCTCTCGGAGAAGGCCCGCAAGGAGTCCCAGGCCCCGGCGACCCCGAAGGACCTCACGGAAGAGACCCTGAAGGCGATAGACCCGACGACGTCGGTGAAGGTGGACGGCTCGGTCCACGTCGCGGGCCGCGACGCCTACAAGCTCGTCGTCACGCCCAAGCAGTCCGGCTCGACGGTCGGCGCGATCAGCATCGCGGTCGACGCGAAGACCGGCCTGCCCCTCAAGTTCACGCTCACCCCGAGGAGCGGCGGCGCCGCCGTGATCGACGCCGGCTTCACCCAGGTCAGCTTCGACAAGCCGGCCGCCTCCACCTTCGACTTCACCGCCCCCAAGGGCGCGAAGGTCACCGAGGGCGACACGATCCACGGCGACGAGGGCAAGGACGCCCCCGGCAAGGGCGGGCCCGCCGAGGGCGCCCTCGGCGAGGACCTCACGGGCCTGAACGTCCTGGGCAAGGGCTGGACGACGATCGCCACGTACGACACGGGCACGAACACGGGCATCCCCTCCTCCTCCGACCTCCCCGACGCCGGTGCCCTCGGCGGCTTCCTCGACTCCTTCGGCGACAAGGTCTCCGGCGACTTCGGCAAGGGCACGGTCTTCTCCACCCGCCTGGTCAACGCCCTGGTCACGGACAACGGCAAGGTCTACGTCGGCGCGGTCACCAAGGACGCCCTGGTGAAGGCGGCCGAGGGCAACTAAGTACGGTTACAGGGACACGACCACCGCGTCGTCAAGGGAACGGGATCGGGGGAGCCATGCCACAGCCGCCCACCACGGAGCCGGCTCCCCGGCCCGCCCCGGCTCCGGGACCGGCGGCCCCCTCGGAG
>NZ_LIRL01000634.1 GCF_001419795.1 Streptomyces niveiscabiei | reverse complement strand
TGATCAGCCGGGAGACGTGCATCTGGGAGATCCCGAGCCGCTCGGCGATCCGGCTCTGCGTCATGTCGCCGAAGAACCGCATGTACAGGATCGCCCGCTCCCGCTCCGGCAGCGCCGCCAGGCGCCCGCGTACGGCTTCGCGGTCGACGACGACGTCCAGCGCGGGGTCGGGCGCGCCGAGGACGTCGCCGAGGGAGTAGCCGTCCTCGCCGCCGGGCAGCTCGGCGTCCAGCGAGAGGGCGGTGAAGCTGTCCAGGGCCTCCAGGCCGGCGCGTACGTCGTCCTCGCTGAGCTGCGCGCGCTCGGCGATCTCGGCGACGGTCGGCTGCCGGCCGCCGTTCTGGGCGAGGTCCTGGCAGGCGAAGCGGACCCGGTTGCGCAGGTCCTGGACCCGCCTCGGCACGTGCAGGGTCCACAGGTGGTCACGGAAGTGCCGCTTGATCTCGCCGGTCACCGTCGGTACGGCGTAGCTCTCGAAGGCGTTGCCGCGGTCCGGGTCGTACCGGTCGACGGCCTTCACGAGGCCGAGGGCCGCGACCTGGCGCAGGTCCTCCAGGCTCTCGCCCCGGCTGCGGAAGCGGCCCGCGAGGCGGTCGGCCATCGGCAGCCACGCCTCGACGATCTCGCCGCGCAGCGTGTCGTGATCGGGCCCCTCGGGCATGTCGGCGAGCTTGCGGAAAGCTTCGGCCGTGTCGGGGGCGTCATCGTGCGGGTGGTGCGTCACGCTCACTGGATTTCGCATGGTGCGTCGCCACTCCCTTGCGGGTGCTCTGGGTTGGACGGTTCACCGATGAGCACGCCCCGCGCGGCGAACGATCTGCCGCAGGCCGCCGGAGCCATCCCACCGAGTGCCTCCGGTCCGAAGCACGCCAGTCCGCCTGCCCCGGCACCCGCCCCGCAAACCCAAAAGGGGTCTGACCTGGCCTAACACGGCCGGGTACGCCCTGCCAGGCGCCGAGAACGGAGGCTCACCAGGCCCGCCGGACGATCACGACACCCGGCACAGGCCCGCCTCCACGGCGCCGGCCCTCTCAGCCCCGCGCGCAGGACCGGCGCCCGCCCCTACCGCGCCCGCTCCACCCTCCGCTCGTCCCACACCGGCTCCGCGGTCTCCCGTACCTTCCCGTCGCTGCCGAAGACCAGGTAGCGGTCGAAGGTCTTGGCGAACCACCGGTCGTGGGTGACCGTGAGGACGGTCCCGTCGAAGGCCTCAAGACCTTCCTGGAGGGCCTCGGCCGATTCCAGGTCGAGGTTGTCGGTCGGTTCGTCGAGCAACAGGGCCGTGCAGCCCCGGAGTTCGAGGAGGAGGATCTGGAAGCGGGCCTGCTGGCCGCCGGAGAGGCGGTCGAAGGTCTGCTCGGCCTGGTTGGTCAACTCGTACCGCCGCAGGCGGGACATGGCGGCGCCGCGGTCCTGGGAGTGCTCGGTCCACAGGATGTCGAGGAGGGTGCGGCCGAGGAGTTCGGGGTGGGCGTGGGTCTGCGCGAAGTGCCCGGGCACGACGCGCGCGCCGAGCTTCCAGTCACCGGTGTGCGCGACCTCCTCCCCCGCGAGGAGCCTCAAGAAGTGCGATTTCCCCGACCCGTTGGACCCGAGGACGGCGACGCGCTCGCCGTAGAACACTTCGAGGTCGAAGGGCTTCATCAGCCCGCTCAGCTCAAGTCCCTTGCAGGTGACGGCCCGTACGCCCGTACGCCCGCCCTTGAGCCGCATCCTGATGTCCTGCTCGCGCGGCGGCTCCGGCGGCGGCCCGGCCTCCTCGAACTTCCGCAGCCGGGTCTGCGCCGCCGCGTACCGGGACGCCAACTCATGGCTGATGGAAGCAGCTTGACGGAGAGTCAGCACCAGCTTCTTCAGCTGCGCGTGCTTCTCGTCCCACCGCCGCCGCAACTCCTCGAAGCGGGCGAACCGTTCACGCCGGGCCTCGTGATACGTCCCGAACCCACCGCCGTGCACCCACGCGTCCGCGCCGGCCGGCCCGGGCTCCACGGACACGATCTTCTCCGCTGCCCGCGCGAGGAGTTCACGGTCGTGGGAGACGAACAGGACGGTCTTGCGCGTCTCCTTGAGCCGCTCCTCCAGCCACCGCTTGCCGGGGACGTCGAGATAGTTGTCGGGCTCGTCGAGGAGCAGCACCTCGTCGCTCCCGCGCAGCAGCGCCTCCAGCACGAGCCGCTTCTGCTCGCCCCCGGACAGCGTGCTCACCTGCCGCCACTGGGCCCGCTCGTAGGGCACGCCGAGCGCGGCGGTCGTGCACATGTCCCACAGCGTCTCGGCCTCGTATCCGCGCACCTCGGCCCAGTCGGAGAGCGCCTGCGCGTACTGGAGCTGCGCGGCCTCGTCGTCGACGGTCATCAGCGCGTGCTCGGCGCGGTCGACGGCGCCCGCGGCCGTACGGATCTCCGGCGGGGCGACGGAGACGAGCAGGTCGCGGACGGTCGTCTCGTCCCGTACGGAGCCCACGAACTGGCGCATCACGCCAAGTCCGCCGCTGACGGTGACGGTGCCGCCGTGCGGCTTCAGCTCGCCGGAGATCAGCCGCAGCAGGGTCGTCTTGCCCGCCCCGTTGGGGCCGACCAGGGCGACGACCGCCCCTTCTCCGACACGGAAGGACACGTCGCCGAGCAACGCCCTCCCGTCGGGGAGGTAGTACTCGAGGTGCGCGGCTTCCAGATGTCCCATGGAAACGCATTCTCCGGTCCGGCGACCTGCACGGCAAACCGTTATCGAGGACAGCACCTGACGGTTCGTCAGTCCACATGGCGAAACGCTTAGTCTCACCATGCGATCAGAGGCGTTACGGTGAAATCCGCACCGACCCGACGACGCGAAGGGGCACAGCCATGCCGGAAGCACGGGAGACGGCCGTCTACACGCACGGCCACCACGAGTCCGTCCTGCGCTCGCACACCTGGCGGACCGCCGCCAACTCCGCGGCCTACCTGCTGAGTTCACTCAAGCCGCACATGAAGGTCCTGGACATCGGCTGCGGACCGGGCACGATCACCGCCGACCTCGCCGCGCTGGTCCCGGACGGCCACGTCACCGGTGTCGACCACGCGCCGGGCATCCTGGAGCAGGCCGCCGCCACCGCCGCCGGGCGCGGCCTGACGAACGTCGACTTCGCGGTCGCCGACGTCCACGATCTGGACTATCCGGACGACACGTTCTGCGTCGTCCACGCCCACCAGGTCCTCCAGCACGTCGGCGACCCCGTACAGGCGCTGCGCGAGATGCGCCGGGTGACCAAGCCGAACGGTTTCGTCGCCGTCCGCGATTCGGACTACGCGGGCATGATCTGGTACCCGGCCTCGGCCGGCATGGACGCCTGGTCCGACCTGTACCAGCGCGTCGCGCGCGCGAACGGGGGCGAGCCGGACGCCGGGCGGCGGCTGAAGTCGTGGGCGCTGGCGGCCGGGTTCACCGACATCACGGCGACGTCCGCGAACTGGACGTTCTCGACGCCTCAGGAGCGGGCCTGGTGGAGCGGCCTGTGGGCGGACCGCACGCTGGCCTCCGCGTACGCCGACCGCGCGACCGAGGGCGGGCACGCGACCCGGGAGGAGCTCGCGGCCGTGTCCGAGGCGTGGCGGGAGTGGGGGCGGCAGGAGGACGGCTGGTTCGCCGTCCTGCACGGGGAGATCCTCTGCCGGAAGTGACGGGGCGGGGACCGGGACCGGCGGCGCCCAGGGGCCGGGCGGTGACCGCCGCGGCGGGAAATTCCGTGTGCGGGCCGCCGGCACCGCCGTAGAGTCGACGCGCCCCGCACCCAGAGACGGAAAGAAGCCGATGAGCGAGCAGCACACCTACCGGGTCATCGTCCGAGGCACCTGGGACGCCCTGACCGACGAGTCCCGGGAGAGGCTGCTCGCCGAGGCCGCCGACCACGGCCTGTCCAGCATGCGGTTCACCGAGGAGGGCTCGCTGACCTACGAGGCGAGCCCTCTGAAGCACTTCTCGATGCGGTACGTGGTGGTGTCGGACGCGGCGGACGGCGAGGAGATGGCCGCGGCGATCGCGGAGGACCGGGCGGAAACGGCGCTGAAAGCGCTCTCGCACGGTTTCACCGGCCTGAAGTCGAAGGTCACCGACCTCGACACCATGAAGATCAACGTCAAGCGCGCATCTCGGCGGTGATCGCCCACCGCTCGTGGTCGCGCCAGTCGCCGTCGACGTAGAGCATCTTCGGCGACAGCCCCTCCAGCCGGAACCCGGCACCCCGCGCGAGCGCGATGGACGCCGTGTTGCCCGGCTGGACGTTGATCTCCAGCCGGTGCAGCCGCATGGGCCCGAAGGCGTACCCGACGACGAGGTCGAGCCCCTCCCGCATCAGCCCCCGCCCGGCGGAGTGCGCGAAGGCCC
>NZ_LIRL01000633.1 GCF_001419795.1 Streptomyces niveiscabiei | reverse complement strand
CTTGGGCAGGCCGGTCGTGCCCGAGGTGTAGAGCCACAGGGCGGGCGAGTCCTCGGTGGTGCGGTCGGGGGCGAGGTCGCCGGGCTCGGCCGCCCGTCCGGCGGCGGTGAGGTGCTCCCAGCGCAGGCGGATGACGCCGGGCGGGGGTTCCACGGGGGCGTCGTCGAGGACGATCACGCCGGTCAGGTCGCCGACGGCGTCCGCGAGGGCGCCTTGCACGCGGTCGCAGAACTCGGGCCCGGCGAGCAGGTGACGGCAGCGGGAGTCCCGTACGACGGCGGCGAGGTCGCTGGCCGTGTTCATCGTCGACACCGGTACGGGGACGGCGCCCATGCGCATCAGGGAGAGCAGGGCGACGACGGTCTCGGGGCGGTCGGCGGCGTGGATCAGGACGCGTTCCTCGGGGCGGACGCCCAGGGCCCGCCAGCCGGCGCTCATCCGGGCGACCTGTGCGGCGAGTTCGGTGTAGGTGACGGTGGAGCGGGGGCCGACGAGGGCGGGGCGGTCGCCGTGGCCGGCGGTGATCTGACGGTCCACGAGGTAGGTGGCCGCGTTGAAGGGGGCGCTCACAGGGGGTCTCCCGGGAAGGTGAGGACCGGTTTGACGACCCGTGCCGCGCGCAGGTCGTCCACGGCTCTGCCGATCTGGTCGAGGGGGTAGAGCGAGATCAGCCGGTCGAAGGGGAAGCGGCCCCGGCGGTGCAGGTCGAGGAGAGCGGGGATGAACACGGCGGGGGTGCTGTCGCCCTCGACGATCCCCCGCACCTGGCGGCCGAAGAGCAGCGCGGACATGTCGAGGGAGACCTCCGTGCCGGTCGGCGCCGCGCCGAGCAGTCCGCAGACGCCTCCGGGGGCGAGGCAGTCGACGGCCTGCCGCAGGATGCCGGGGGCGCCGGTGGCCTCGATGCTGTAGTCGACCCCGGCTCCGGCGGTCAGGGCCCGCAGTTCGGTGACCGCGTCCGTCGCGGTGAGGTCGACGGTGTGCGTCGCGCCGAGGCCGGCGGCGCGGGCGAGGCGCGCCGGGGAACGTCCGGCCACGGCGATGGTCGTACAGCCGGCGTGCGCCGCTGCCATCACGGCCGCGCAGCCGACCGCGCCCGCGCCGAAGACCGCGATGCTGCTGCCGGGGCGGCACCTGAGCGCGTTGAGGACGGCTCCGGCGCCGGTCTGGAAGCCGCAGGCGAGCGGGCCGAGGAGTTCCAGGGGCAGGGCGCAGTCCGCCGGCACCTTGACGACCGAGCGCCGGGCGACGACGGCGTGGGTCGCGAAGGAGGACTGGCCGAAGAAGGCGCCGTTCACCCGGGTCCCGGCGGCGGTCAGGGCGCTGGAGCCGTCCGGTCGGCCGCCGGAGAAGTTGCGCGCGAAGAAGGCACCGCAGGACGCGGGGCGGCCTCCCGCGCAGGCCCGGCAGCTCCCGCAGGAGTCGAAGCTCAGCACCACCCGGTCGCCGGGCGCCAGGTCGCCGATGCCGGGTCCGACGTCCGTGACGACCCCGGCTCCCTCGTGGCCCAGCACGGCCGGCAGCGGGACCGGGAGCCACTGGTCGCGGCAGCTGAGGTCGGTGTGGCAGATGCCGGTCCCGGCCATCCGTACGAGGACCTCGCCCGCGCCCGGCGCGTCCAGGTCCAGGTCCCGGACCCGGAACGGCTGCCCGGGCTTCTCGGCCACCGCCGCGAGGATCTTCACGGCGTCCTCCCCCGGCCGACGCCGGCTCCCGCGCCCATCAGGTGTCGCCCCGGCACATCCGCAGCAGCTCCAGCGCGAGCCGGGTGCCGTCCTGGCCGAGCCCGCGGTGGTAGCGCTCGATCACCGCCCGTTCGCGGGCCAGGTCGGTGCGGGCCAGGGCCGCCTGGAGCCGGGAGAGCCGGATGCCCCTGCTGACCCCGCCCCGGGCGGTGATGAGCCCGATGAGGTCGTCGTCGAGCGCGTCGATCAGGGCGCGCTGGCCCACGATCGCCGAGCCGCGCGGGGTACGGCCGCAGGGGCGGCCCGGCCTGCGCTGCCACGCGGCGGCCGTCTCCAGGAGCAGGTCGACGTCCCGCGCGGTGGTGTAGTGGTGGCAGCTCACCCGCACGCCGCCGACCCCGGAGACGAAGCGCGCGCTGACGGCGACGCCGGCCGCCACCAGGCGGCGCATCAGCGCCACGTCGGCCTGGGGGCTGCCGGTGCCGAAGGTGAGGATGCCCGAGCGGTGCCGGTGCTCGCGCGGGCTGACCACGGTGAGCTTCAGCCGGTCCAGGCCGTCGGCCAAGTGGTCGGTGAGGTACCGGACATGCTCCTCGACGCGCTCGGGGCGCAGTTCCAGTGCCAGCGACAGGGCCGCCGAAAGGCCCGCCGCGCCCGGGTAGTTGCCGGTGCCGCCGATCTCCCAGGCGACGGCATCGTCGGTGAACTCGTATTCACCGAGCGGTGTGATGTCCGTACGGAGAAACGCCTCGCCCCAGGTCCGGGCCGGGGGTATCGCCGCGAAGAATCCCGCGATCGGGCGCCGCAGCCGTTCCCGGGCCCGTGGCGCGAGGTACATGAATCCGGTCCCGAACGGTGAGCACAGCCATTTGTGGCCGCCGCACACGAGGATGTCGACGGGGGTTAGGCGCACGTTCATCGGCAGCGCCCCCAGGTGCTGGGCCGCGTCCACCACGAGCCATACGTCCCGGTCCCGGCACAGCTCCGACAGCGCCGCGAGGTCGGCCCGGAAGCCGTTGGTCCACTGCACCGAGCTGATCGCCAGCGCCTTCACCTCGGGGGTCAGGCAGGCGCGTACGGCGTCCGCGGTGACGCGTCCGGCCTCGTCGTGCGGGACGGTCCGTACCTCGACGCCCCGGTCGGCGAGCTGCCGGCACGCCACGCCCAGCTGGATGAACTCCAGGTCGGGGAGGAGGACGTGGTCGCCGGGCCGCAGCGGCAGGGACTCCAGGGCGGTCTTCAGGCCATGGGTGGTGCTCTCCACCAGCGCGATGTCGGCCGCGTCGGCGCCGATCAGCCGCGCGGCCAGCGGGCGGGCCGCCGCGCGCATC
This sequence comes from Streptomyces niveiscabiei, assembly GCF_001419795.1. GTDB lineage: Bacteria > Actinomycetota > Actinomycetes > Streptomycetales > Streptomycetaceae > Streptomyces > Streptomyces niveiscabiei. Next base: position 4,138 of record NZ_LIRL01000633.1, on the reverse strand, counting down.
TCGTTGAGCCGGGCGTGCATGGCCGTGCCGGACTCGGCGTGGCGGTACTGCGCGGTCTGCGCGAGGTCCGTGACCGCGCGCACCGCGCGGACCGGGGCGATCCCGATGCACGCGGTGTCCAGATACGGGCTGTCCGCCAGCCCGGGAAACTCTCTGCGGACGCAGGTGGAAAATTCCTTCGAATACGCTTCTTCGCTCACCGGAAACTCCCCGAGAACCACGGATCACCGCCGTTGATCCCATAGTCGGAGGATCAGATGGCCGGATCCAAGGGGCGCACACGGAATGCGTGAAGCATCGGCCGCGCATAAAGGGCTTTCAGGTATTCATGTGATGAACGGAATTACGCTTGTACGCCTGTCAGCCGGGCTTTCCAGATCTCGTCGCTGGGCCATCGGCGGGCCCAGTCGGCGGAGATCTCGGGGTAGTCGCGCGCGTGCGGGGGTGCCTGGATCTCGATCAGGTCCTCGACGACGAAGCCGCAGGATCGCAGCAGGCGGAGCATCTCGCCGTGCGGCAGGGTGAATTGGACGTTGTTCCCCTGTTCCAGTCGCGTCAGGCCGAACTGGGCGCGGGACAGGGTGGTGGAGGCGGTTCCCTCGGGCTGTGCGCACAGCGCGAACAGGGGTGAGTACTGCGAGAAGACCAGCAGGCCACCGGGGACGAGCAGCCGGGCCGCCTCGGGGATCCACCGGTGGGGGTCGCACCACAGGGAGGCGCCGTACTCGCTGATCGCCAGGTCGAACGTGTTGTCCTCGTAGGGCACGTGCTCGGCATCGCCCAGGACGAGGGGGAAGTCGATGCCGAACTCCGTCTGCATCGCGCGCGCCGTGGCGAGCTGTTTCTCCGAGACGTCGATCCCGACCGGGTGGGCTCCCGCTCTGGCCAGCCACGCGGAGACGTAGGCGGTGCCGCAGCCGAGTTCGATGGCGCGCATCCCCTCGATGCCGTCGGGAAGAATGCGGGCCTGCGACTCGGGGGTGGCCCACAGCCCCCAGGACGGTTCCGCCTGCGCCCAGTGATCCCTGGCGAGGGGACCGTGCCATCCGGCCGCCTCGTCGTCCCAGAAGCGCCGGTTCTGCTCCACATGCTCTGCCGGGCTGTCATGAGTCATGGGGGCATTCGATCGAAGACGCCGCTCCCCCGGCAACGGGATTTCCCAGGTGCCAAGCGAGGAACCGCAGGGAGTCGTCCGTCTCGAACGGCGGCAGATCTCCGTGCCCACCGGGGTGGACATGCAGAGTCTTCCCGGCCGACCCGATGGCGTCGAACAGCGCCAGGCTCTGCGCCCGGGGCATCCGCTCGTCGTCCCCCTGGACCAGAAACCGCACCGGCACGCTGATCCGCGCGGCGGCCCCGGCCAGCACGGGCGCCCCTTGCAGGCCCAGCACCGCCGCGCGCACCCGGGGTTCCGCGGCGACGAACGGGATGCCGAGCGCGCAGCCCAGCGACACGCCCCAGTAGCCCACCGGTCCACCGCCGACCTGGTCGAGCTGTTGGACCGCGGTCAGGACCGCCCGCCATTCCGCGACGGTCTGCCCGGCCACGAGCGTGTACAGGGCGGTGTCCAGCTCGGCCGTGTCCTCTCCGGCGGCGGTACGCGCCCGGTACTCGGTCGCGAGCCGGTCGAACTCCTCGCCGGCGGGCCGCTCGCCGTGGTGGGGCACGTCGAGCGCGGCGACGGCGAACCCGCCCCGGGCGGTGAAGTGACGGGCGCGGGCCAGGATGCCGGGGGACTTCTTGTGTTCCCCGCCGCCGTGTCCGAGCAGGATCAGCGGGCGGGGTCCGGGCGCGCCTTCCGGGGTCCACAGCGCGCCGGGGATGCCGTCGAGGGTGAAGAGCTGTTCGCTCACGCCGCCCGATGACGTTGTCGAGGTGAAGCGCATGGTGTTTCGGGCCTTTCGGGGCACCGCCCGCTCCTATGCCGTCGCCAGTGCCCGGTTCCGGCGTACCGACGACCAGAACGAGCTCCCGATGAGGACGACCCCCACGAGCCCGGTGACGATGTCGTTGATCTCGTACTGGATGGTGACCATGAGGATCACGGCGAGGGCGCCGATCGCGTAGTGGGCGCCGTGCTCCAGGTAGACGTAGTCGTCGAGGGTGCCCTGGCGGACCAGGTAGACGGTCAGGGAGCGGACGTACATCGCGCCGATCCCGAGGCCGAGGGCCATGAGGACGATGTCGTTGGTGATGGCGAAGGCGCCGATGACGCCGTCGAAGGAGAAGGAGGCGTCGAGGACTTCGAGGTAGAGGAACATGAAGAACGCGGCGCGCCCGGCGAGGGCGAGCGGGGAGCCGGGGGCCGGCCGCTCCTCCTCTTCCTCCAGCCGGTTCTCGAAGAAGCCGGAGAGCCCGCCGACGACCAGGTACGTGATGAGCCCGGCGATGCCGGCGAGGAGGACGGTCTGGGACTTGTCGGTGTGGGCGCCACCGTGTTGGTGGGCGTGGGCGGCGAACGTCACGGCGCTGACCAGCAGGACGCCGAGGGCGATGCACACGGACAGCGCGTCGACCTTGCCGAGCTTGGCGAGGGGCCGTTCCAGCCGGCGCAGCCACTGGACGTCCCGCTCCTCGAAGACGAAGTCGAGGAAGATCATGAGCAGGAACATCCCGCCGAACGCGGCGATCGCCGGATGCGCGTCGGTGACCAGCTGCTGGTAGCGGTCCTTGTCGGTCAGGGCGAGGTCGACGGCGTCGTACGGATTGAGCTCGGCGGTCATCGCCACGATGACCACGGGGAACAGCAGCCGCATCCCGAAGACCGCGATCAGTACGCCCACCGTGAGGAAGATCTTCTGCCAGAAGGCGTTCATCTTCTTCAGGACCCCGGCGTTGACGACGGCGTTGTCGAACGACAGGGACACCTCCAGGACGGCGAGGATCGCGACGACGCCGAGAGCCGCCCAGCCCCCGTACAGGACCCCCACGACGAGTCCGAGCGCGGTACAGGCGAACGCCCAACGGAAGGTTCTCAGCAGCACGGCCACTCACTCCTGTCGTCGACGCCCGTTGTCCGTCCGGCCGTTGTCTATCACGGTCACGGAAACAGGGGCTCAGGCCAGCAGCAGCGCCCCGTCCCACGAGGTCGCCGGGACGGCGCCAGAAGCGTACGTGTGCAGCGCCAGCGCGATCCCGGCGGCCCCCTCCAGGAGTCCGGGCCGGTCGAGGGGGCGGGCGGCGAGGTGATGGGTGTACCGGTAGCCGAAGGGGGCCTCGGGGGTGTACCCGGCGATCACCCGGGCCGCCAGCGCGTCCGCGAGGTCCGGCAGGCCCGGGTCTCCGCTGTCGTGCGCCATCCGCAGCGTGATCTGGAGCAGCCCCGCCCAGCCGTGGCACAGCGCGGAGTCGACGGTCCGGTCGTCGCTCGCGGCGCGCACCGCGCCGTGCAGGGAGGCGAGCGCGTCGGCACACCAATCGGCGCGGCCCAGGGCGAGGCCCGCGAGGTGGACGGCGCGGGCGGTGCCGGCGGTGCCGTAGCACCAGGAGTCCCGCCCGCATGCGGGGAGTTCACGGCCTTCCAGGTGGGCCCGGGTGATCAGGTGCGGCCAGTACCCGTCGGCGGTGCGCCAGCGTGCCAGCAGCGCCGTGATCCGCTCGATCGCCTCGGCGTGCCGCTCCACCCGGACGCCCGCCCGCCAGGCGAGGGCGAGCAGCGCGAGGGGTCCGGAAATCCCGTGCGCGAGGCCGAGGTTGAGGTGTTTGGGGAGTCCGTGGTCGAGTCCTTCGGTGATCCACCAGCCGTTCTCGGCGGTCGCGGCGGCCACGAGGGAGGCGAGGATCTCGGCGAGCGCGGGGGACTCGCCGTCGCGGGCGAGGAGGTAGCGGCCGGTCCCGGTGGTGCCCGCCAGGACGTCGTACGTGGTCCAGGCGCCCACGGTCCGGCCCGCGCGCAGGCGTTCGAGGTCGGCGCGGGCGCGGCGGCGGGCCTGGTCGACGATGTGCCGGTCGAGTCCGGCGAGGAGCGTGGTGTAGCCGCCGTAGGTGCCGGCCGCGGCCTGGGCGGCGAAGGCGAGGGCGGTCATGCCGCTGTACAGGGCCTGGGGTTGCAGGCGCAGGCCGGCGGCGAGGGCGGCGGAGAGGTGGGCGTGGGCCTGGGCCGCCGGCCGGTGGAGTTCGGTGTGGAGGAGGGCGAGGG
>NZ_LIRL01000632.1 GCF_001419795.1 Streptomyces niveiscabiei | reverse complement strand
GATGACAACCGGCGCCGCAGGGGAGTCCTGCGGCGCCGGTTGTCATCAGAGTGCCGGACGCCGTGCGTAGCGGTGTCCCCGGCGTTCCGGTGTCCCTCGTGCTTACGGCATGCGCCGCGCCTCCGCGTTGGGGCCGACGCCCTCCAGCGGGCCGGCTGTCCTCGGCGGCGTCGCGGCCGTGCCCGCCGTCGCGCGGGCGAAGGCCGGGGCGCCGCCCACGAGGGGGACGTTCGCCGAGGTGCGGGCGAGGTCGAGGGTCAGCGTCGGCTTGTCGGCCGGGGGTTCGATGAGGTTCTTGTCCGTGCCCGCGACGATCAGGGCGAGGCGGTGGCCCGCCGGGACGACGTGGTCGGTCGCGGCGAGGGCGATCGTGAGGGTGTAGCGCTTGCCCGGGGTGAGCGGGACGCCGTGGCCGGGGTCGGCGTACGTGCCGAGGTCCGCCCAGCCGCGGCTGACGACCGTGTAGTCGACGGCCTTGGTCCGCGCCGCCGTCTCCTTGAAGCAGGCGCTGTCGCCGGCCGTGCTCGCGCCCCAGCAGGTGCGGTTCGTGAGGGTCGTGATGCCCTCACCGGAGGCCGCGTAGTCGCGGATCGTGTCGGGGCCGAGGTCGACGAGGACGGCGGAGAGGTGGGCCGTCGGCGTCGTGGGCGTCGCGGTGACGGTGACCGTCGGGGCGCCGGCGAGGCGCAGGTCACGGGTGAGCGGGCCGGTGGTGAACCCGGCCTTCTCCGGTGTCGCCGTGTCGATCTTCGCGGACCAGTCGGTCTCGTCCAGCGCGGGGTTGTCGGTGAACGTCTCGGTGCCGGTGCCCTTGCGCAGGCCGAGGACGCCTACGCCGGGCTGTGTGCCGGTCGCGGGGCGCAGGGTCGTCGCCTGAGTGCCGGACGGGGGCCAGGCGCGGGACGTCTCCCACTGGTCGGGGTGGCGCTCGACGTCGGCCATCGGCTCGCGGTCGATGCCGTTGTCGTAGCCGAGGAGTTCGTGGTCGAACCAGCGGTGCAGCGTGTCGACCCAGGCGCCGCGCCGGAAGTCGAAGGGGTCGACGTGACCCGTCTGGGAGAGCCAGATCTTGCGCTTGACGCCGTTCTTCGCGAGGGCGTTCCACCACTGGCCGAGGTGGTTCGTGCGGACGTTGAGGTCCTGCATGCCGTGCACGGCGAAGACGCTGGCCTTCACCTTGCCCGCGTCCTTGACGTAGTCGCGGCCGGTCCACAGGGGGGTCCAGTCGCCGGTGCGGGGCGCGCCGTTCTTGAGTTGCTGCTGCACGGCGGCGCACTTGGTGCGGGCGTCCGGGCTGTCGACGGCGTCGGCGAGTTCGTCGGGGCCGCCGTCGTACAGCGGGGCACCCTGCTGGAAGTAGTAGTCGTACCAGGAGGAGATCGCGCTGATCGGCACGACGGTCTTGAGGCCCTTGACGCCGGTCGCGGCGACGCCGTTGGCTATCGTGCCGTCCCAGCTCTTGCCGATCATGCCGGTGCGGCCGTTGGTCCAGTCGGCCTTCGCGGTCGTGCTGCCGGTGCGGGTCGTGTACGCGGTCGCCCGGCCGTTCAGCCAGTCGACGACCGCCTTCGCGGAGCCGATGTCCGAGGGGCCGCCGATGTCCACGCAGCCGTCGGAGCGGTTGGTGCCGGCGAGGTCGACGCCGACGAACGCGTAGCCACGGGGGACGAAGTAGTTGTCGTAGAAGAGCGGCATCTGTACGACGTTGCCGTTCGCGTCGTACGTCTTCAACTGGCTCTCGTTGCCCCGGCCGCAGCAGGAGTAGTAGGGGCTGGCGTCCATGATCACCGGCACCTTATGGCCCTGCTGGGCCGGTTCGCGGGGGCGGACTATGTCGACGGCGACGCGGTCCTTCTTGCCGTCGCCGTCCCCGTCCAGGCCCGTGTCCACCCATACGGACTGGCGTATCGCCGTGTCGTACGAGTAGAGCGGCAGGCTCTCCCGTGAACCCGCCTGTGCCGCGGTGGGGGTGAGGAGGGAGGCCGCCAGGACGGTGAGGGTGGTGGCCGCGAGGGGTCTCCAGGTCGTGAAGCGCTTGTGTACAGGCATGCGCGGGACGGTACAGGGGTGAACTCCTGTGCAGTAGTGGGCGTTTATGAAGTTCTCGGATCACAGCTCGGCCCTCGTCAGGGCGGCGGCGCGGGTGGCAGGGACCGTGCACGCGTACGCCCCCGCGCGGGCGCCGTACTGCGCGCTCTCCTGCGGGGTCGCGCCGGTCAGGGTGCCGTAGAGGAAGCCCGCCGCGAAGGCGTCGCCGGCGCCGTTGGAGTCGACGACCGGGGCGGGCGGGACGGATGCCGGTACGTGGGTCAGGGCGCCGTCCGTGAGGAGGTACGCGCCCTTCTCGCCGGCCGTCACCACGACCGTCCTCGCGCGGCCGTCCCTCGCGATGCGGCGCATGGTCGCTTCCACGTCCGTGAGGGCCGCCGCCGACAGGAACACGAGGTCCGCGGTGAGGGCGAACGGTTCGTGGTACGGGTTGTCGCCGTCCCAGTCGTGCAGGTCCGTCGAGAGGGGGGCGCCGGTCTCGCGCAGGGCCGGGAGGGCGTCGGCGCAGGGCTGGGTGAGCGAGACGTGTACGTGCCTGCTGCGGGCGGCGAGTTCCCGCAGGGCGTCCTCGGGGAACCGGTCGTCGAAGCGGGTGCGGCTCGTGTCGTACAGCGACAGCCTGCGCCCGTCCGGCGAGACCAGGTTCGTGGCCCGCTTGGTCCCGGCCGCCTGCGGCAGGGCGGTCAGCGCGATGCCGTGCTCCCGGTGAAATTCCCGCACCAACTCGCCTTCCGGGTCGTCCCCGAGGAAGTCGAGGTGGTGCACGGCCATGCCGAGCGCGGTGAGCCCCAGCGCCACGAAGTCCCCGGTCTGCCCGGCCCGCGCGTGAATGCCGTCGACCATATGACTGTCGGCATACGGCAGGGGCAGCTCGGGCACGGGAATGACCGTGTCGACACCGGCTCCACCGAGAACGAGTACGTCGATGTCCTTGCCACTGCCCTTGCCGCTCACCTCAGGCCCTCCCCCTGGTCGTACACCGTCACCGCGATCCCCTCACGCACCAGCCGCTCCGCTATCAGCGGCTCCACGCGGGGCCACGTGCCTCCTGCCAGCCCGCAGCCTATGCGCGGCATGTGCACGGACGCCCCGAGGTCACGGACGGGCACCGCCAGCCGCTCCAGGGCCGCGTCGATCGCCTCGTACCGGACCGGCACCCCTTTGCTGCCGGTCCTGGTCCCCCGCTGGCCGATCATGTTCGCGACCCACACGTACCGCTCCACCTGGACCAGCTGGACCGCGCCCAGCCCGAAGTCGTTCTTGGCGCGGTTCCTGTGCCAGGCCCGGTACGACGCCTCCGGCTGCGGCCAGCGGCGGGAGAGGGCCAGGACGAAGCCCTTTACCCATCCCCCGCTGTCGTTGCAGACGTGGGCGATCACCTTGACGCCCTTCACCGATGGTGTTGTGGCGTCACCCCTCGTGTACGTGATCTCCGGCATGGGACCACCGTAGGCGACGCCACTGACAATCGGGCTGACCTGCTATTTCGTCAGGTCGGACAGTTCCTTGGCGGTGTTGCGGCGCAGGGCGTACCAGCCGGCGACCAGCGCGGCGGCGATGACCGGCAGGAGGAGGAGGGTCTTGCGGCCGACCTCCTCGTCGTTCCACATCATGCCGAGGCAGACGAGGAGGAAGGCGATCGTGGCGATCTCGGTGACGGGGCTGCCGGGGAGGCGGAAGGACGGGCGCTCCACCAGGCCGTCCTTCGCGCGGCGGACGAAGATCATGTGGCAGATCATGATGATGATCCAGGTGCTGATGATGCCGAGGGACGCGACGTTGAGGACGATCTCGAAGGCCTGGCTGGGGACCAGGAAGTTGAGGCCGACGCCGAGGACGCAGACCGCGCAGGTCAGCAGGATGCCGCCGTAGGGGACCTGGCTGCGGTTCATGCGGGCGGTGAACTTCGGGGCCGAGCCGGACATCGCCATGGAGCGCAGGATGCGGCCCGTGGAGTAGAGGCCGGAGTTGAGGGAGGACATGGCCGCCGTGAGGACGACGAGGTTCATGACGTCGCCCGCGCCGGAGACGCCGATCCTGGAGAGGACCGTCACGAAGGGGCTCTCGTCCGCCGAGTAGACGGACCCCGGCAGCAGGAGGGCGAGCAGGACGACCGAGCCGACGTAGAACACGCCCACGCGCCACATGATCGAGTTCACCGCGCGCGGGACGACCTTCTCCGGCTCGGCGGTCTCGCCCGCGGCGACGCCGACCAGCTCCAGCGCGGCGTACGCGAAGATGACGCCCTGCATGACGAGGACGACGGGCATGAGGCCGTGCGGGAAGACGCCGCCGTTGTCGGTGACGACGTGCAGTCCGGGGGTCTCGCCGCCGACCTTGTGCTGCGTGGCCAGCAGGAAGATGCCGATGCCCATGAACGCGACGAGGGTGGCGACCTTGACGATCGCGAACCAGAACTCCATCTCGCCGAAGATCTTCACGGAGATGAGGTTGATGGCGAGGACGACCGCGAGGGCGATCAGCGCGAGCACCCACTGGGGGACGCTCGTGAACGCGCTCCAGTAGTGCGTGTAGAGGGCGATCGCGGTGATGTCGGCGATGCCGGTGGTCGACCAGTTGAGGAAGTACATCCAGCCGGCGACGTACGCGCCCTTCTCGCCGAGGAACTCGCGCGCGTACGACACGAAGGACCCGGAGGACGGCCGGTACAGGACCAGTTCGCCGAGCGCGCGGACGACGAAGAACGCGAAGACGCCGCAGACCAGGTACGCGAGCGCGAGCGCGGGTCCGGCGTTGTCGAGGCGTCCTCCCGCGCCGAGGAAGAGGCCGGTGCCGATGGCCCCGCCGATCGCGATCATGTTGACGTGGCGGTGCTTGAGGCCCTTGCTGTAACCGGCGTCGCCCGCGTCCGCGGGGGCGTGGGGTACGGCTTCGGCCGCGGCCGTCTGCACGGCGTCCTTGCTCACGGGTGGTCCACTCTCTGGTGCGCCCGCGCGGGTCGCGCGCGGGTGTCCGGACGTGCGTCGGCCTGTGCCCTCGGATGGAAGGCACAGGCCAGGGGCCCAGCTTGTCCTGAACGTCGTCCCGCGCGCGGTGGCCGAGGTCACAAAGCGGGACTTGTCACAGGGGCAGGGGGCAGAGGTGGGCCGGCGGTGTACGCGCTGTCACGCGTCCGTGAAGGTCTCGCCCTTCTCCGCCTTCTCGACGAGCAGCTCCGGCGGGGTGAAGCGGGCGCCGTAGCGGTCGGCGAGTTCGCGCGCGCGGGTGACGAAGCCGGCAAGACCGCCCTCGTAGCCGTTGATGTACTGGAGGACGCCGCCGGTCCAGCCGGGGAAGCCGATGCCGAAGAGGGAGCCGATGTTGGCGTCGGCGACGGACGTGAGGACGCCCTCCTCCAGGAGGCGGACGGTGTCGAGGGCCTCGGCGAACAGCATGCGTTCCTGCATGTCGCGGAAGGGGATCTCGGCTCCCGCGCGCGTGAAGTGCTCGCGCAGGCCCGGCCACAGGGCGGTCCGCCGCCCGCTGTCGTCGTAGTCGTAGAAGCCCGCCCCGCCCGCGCGCCCAGGACGGTCGAAGTCGTCGACCATGCGGTCGATGACGGCCTCGGCGGGGTGCGCGGTCCAGGTGCCGCCCGCCTCCTCGACGGCCTGCCGGGACTCCTTGCGGATCTTGCGGGGCAGGGTGAGCGTCAGCTCGTCGACCAGGGAGAGCACCTTGGCGGGGTAACCCGCCTGCGCGGCGGCCTGCTCGACGGAGGCGGGCTCGATGCCCTCGCCGACCATCGCGACGCCTTCGTTGATGAAGTGGCCGATCACCCGTGAGGTGAAGAACCCGCGCGAGTCGTTGACGACGATCGGCGTCTTGCGGATCTGCCGGACCAGGTCGAAGGCGCGCGCGAGCGTCTCGTCGTTCGTCCGCTCGCCCTTGATGATCTCGACGAGGGGCATCTTGTCGACGGGCGAGAAGAAGTGCAGGCCGATGAAGTCCTGCTGGCGTTCGACGCCTTCGGCGAGGGCGGTGATGGGGAGCGTGGAGGTGTTGGAGCACAGCAGCGCGTCGGGGGCGACGACGTGCTGGATCTCCTGGAACACCTTGTGCTTGAGGGAGGCGTCCTCGAAGACGGCCTCGATGACGGCGTCGCAGCCCGCGAGGTCGGCGGGGTCGGCGGTGGGGGTGATGCGGGCGAGCAGCGCGTCGGCCTTCTCCTGGGTCGTACGGCCCTTGGCGACGGCCTTGGCGCACAGTTTCTCGGAGTAGCCCTTGCCCTTGCGGGCGGCCTCGGCGGTGACGTCCTTGAGGACGACGTCGATGCCCGCACGCGCGCACGCGTAGGCGATGCCCGCGCCCATCATCCCGGCGCCGAGGACGGCCGCCCGGCGGACCGGACGGGGTTCGGTCCCCTGGGGGCGGCTGGCGCCGGAGTTGACGGCCTGGAGGTCGAAGAAGAACGCCTGGATCATGTTCTTCGAGGTCTGCCCGGCGGCGAGTTCGACGAAGTAGCGGGCCTCGATGACCTGCGCGGTCTCGAAGTCGACCTGGGCGCCTTCGACGGCGGCGGCGAGGATGCGGCGCGGCGCCGGGTAGGGGGCGTTCGCGGTCTGCTTGCGCAGGGTCGCGGGGAAGGCGGGCAGGTTGGCGGCGAACTTGGGGTTGGCCGGGGTGCCGCCGGGGATGCGGTAGCCGGGCCTGTCCCAGGGCTGCTGGGAGGCGGGGTGGGCGTCGATGAACGCGCGGGCCTTCGCGAGGAGTTCCTCGCGGGTGCCGGCCACGTCGTCGATCAGGCCGTTCTGGAGGGCTCTGGGGGCGCTGTACTGGGTGCCCTGGAGGAGGACCTTCAGGAGGGCGTCGGCGATCCCCAGGAGGCGCACGGTGCGGACGACGCCGCCGCCTCCGGGGAGCAGGCCGAGGGTGACCTCGGGGCAGCCGATCTTGGTGCCGGGCGTGTCGAGGGCGATGCGGTGGTGGCAGGCGAGGGCGAGTTCGTAGCCGCCGCCGAGGGCCGCGCCGTTGATGGCGGCGACGACCGGCTTGCCGAGGGTCTCGATGCGGCGCAGGTTGCGCTTGATCTCCAGGCCGCCGTCGAACAGCTCCTGCGCTGTCTCGGGGGTGACGCGGATCAGGTCGCGCAGGTCGCCGCCCGCGAAGAACGTCTTCTTCGCGGAGGTGACGATGATCCCCTTGATGGTGTCCTTCTCGGCCTCCAGGCGGTCGGTGACCGCCGCGAGGGAGGCGCGGAAGGCGGCGTTCATGGTGTTCGCGGACTGGTCCGGGTCGTCGAGGACGAGGGTGACGACGCCTTCGCGGTCCTGCTCCCAGCGGATGGTGGTGGAGTTCATGGAGGGTGCCTTCTCGGTGATCCGTCGGGAGGGGGGTCAGAGTCGCTCGACGATGGTGGCGATGCCCATGCCGCCGCCCACGCACAGGGTGGCGAGGCCGTAGCGCTTGTCCTGGCGCTCCAGTTCGTCGACGAGCGTGCCGAGGATCATCGCGCCGGTCGCGCCCAGCGGGTGGCCGAGCGCGATCGCGCCGCCGTTGACGTTGATCTTGTCCAGGGGGATGCCGAGGTCCTTGGCGAAGCGCAGGACGACGGCCGCGAACGCCTCGTTGATCTCGACGAGGTCGATGTCGCCGATGCTCAGCCCGGCCTTGGCGAGCGCCTTGCGCGTGGCGGGCGCGGGGCCGGTGAGCATGATGGTCGGTTCGGAGCCGGAGACGGCGGCGGAGACGATCCGCGCGCGCGGGGTGAGGCCGTAGCGCTCGCCGACCTCCTGGGAGCCGATCGCGACGAGGGCGGCGCCGTCGACGATGCCGGAGGAGTTGCCCGCGTGGTGGACGTGGTCGATCTTCTCGACCCAGTGGTACTTCTGGAGGGCGACCGCGTCGAAGCCGCCGAGTTCGCCGATGTCCGCGAAGGACGGCTTGAGGGCGGCGAGGGAGTCGGCGGTGGTGCCGGGGCGCGGGTGCTCGTCGCGGTCGAGGACCGTCAGGCCCGCGCGGTCGGTCACCGGGACGACCGCGCGCGTGAAGCGGCCCTCCTTCCAGGCGGTGGCCGCGCGCTCCTGCGAGAGGGCCGCGTACTCGTCGACGTCGCGCCGGGTGAAGCCCTCGATGGTGGCGATCAGGTCGGCGCCGATGCCCTGCGGCACGAAGTTGACGGCCAGGTTCGTCATCGGGTCGTTGAACCAGGCGCCGCCGTCGGAGCCCATCGGCACCCGCGACATCGACTCGACGCCGCCCGCGAGGACGAGGTCCTCCCAGCCGGAACGGACCTTCGCCGCCGCCGAGTTGACGGCCTCCAGGCCCGAGGCGCAGAAGCGGTTCTCCTGCACGCCCGCGACCGTGTCCGGCAGGCCCGCCGCGATCGCCGCGATCCGCGCGATGTCGGAGCCCTGGTCGCCGTGCGGGCCGACGACGCCGAGCACGATGTCGTCGATCGCCGCCGGGTCGAGGCTCGGCAGGCGCTCCTGGAGGGCGTGCAGGAGGCCGGTGACCAGGTCGATCGGTTTCGTGCCGTGCAGCGCGCCGGTGGCCTTGCCGCGACCGCGGGGGGTGCGGATCGCGTCGTACACGTACGCTTCGGTGCTCAAGGGGTGGGCCTTTCGGGGGTCGTGAGCCGAGCTTTTCGGG
>NZ_LIRL01000631.1 GCF_001419795.1 Streptomyces niveiscabiei | reverse complement strand
GGCCTGCTGCGGGCCGAGAAGGTCGGCCGGCGCACCTACTACCGGCGTGACGAGATCCGCATCGCGGAGGTCGCCCGCATGTTCGAGAAGGGCTGGCAGAGGTAGCGCGTGAGGGCTGGTGGGGCGGGGGAGGCGGGCCCGGGGAAAGCCCCGGCAAAGGCCCCCGCCCGCGCGCATGGAGGCGGGTGCCGACTGAAAGGATTACCTGTCTCCGACAGGAAGGGCACACGTTCATGCACCGTCGCGCGGCTCTCGTCCCTCTCCGGTACGTCACCCTCCCGGGCCACGGCCCCGAGGACGTCGTGGCGGACGGGCACGGCAGAGTCCTGACCGGCGTCGAGGACGGGAGGATCTTCCGGGTGTCCGGTCTCGACGACCCGCGCGCGGCCCGCGTCGAGCAGGTGGGGGAGATCGGCGGGCGCCCCCTCGGTCTCGAACTCCTCCCGGACGGCGGCCTGCTGGTGTGCGACGCGGAGGGCGCTCTCCTGCGTGTGGACACCGGCGACGGCAGCGTGCGCGTGCTGACCGAGTCGGCCAAGGGCGAGCCGCTGAGGTTTTGCAGCAACGCCGTCGCCGTACCCGACGGGACGGTCTACTTCACCGTCTCCAGCCGGGAGTTCGCCCTGGGGGAGTGGGTCGGCGACCTCGTCGGTCACACCGGCACCGGGCGGCTGCTGCGGCTCTCGCCGGGCGCCGACACGCCCGAAGTGCTCCTGGAGGGGCTCCAGTTCGCCAACGGGCTCGCGGTGAGCGGCTGCGGCGCGTTCCTGGTCGTCGCCGAGACCGGCGCCCGCCGCCTGACCCGGTACTGGCTCACCGGACCCCGTACGGGCGTCGCCGAGCCCTTCCTGGAGGACCTTCCCGGCTACCCGGACAACCTCTGGCGCGAGGGCCCCGACGGCCCCGTCTGGGTCGCCCTCGCGGGCCCCCGCGTCCCCGCGCTTGACCTCCTGCACCGCGCGTCCCCGGCGGTCCGCCGCCGCGCCGCGCGCCTCGCCCTGCACGCCCCCTACCGCCCCTCCGGCACGATCGGCGTCCTCGCGGTCGACGACACCGGCCGCACCGTCCACCACCTCACCCGCCGCCGCTCCGGCTTCCGCATGGTCACCGGCGTCTGCCGCACGACGGACGGCCTGCTGGTCCTCGGCAGCCTGAACGAGCCGGGCATCGCCGTCTGCGCGGCCGTATAGGACCTCACCAGCGGCGTTACGCTGATGCCCGGCCGCGATCACGGCGGCCGGGCAGGAGACGTACGACATGACAGCGCCGAAGGCACAGAGCGCGCGCGAGGGGCAGCTTCCGGTGGTCGCGGTGGTGGCCGCCGGAGGCGTCGCCGGGTCCCTGATCCGGTACGGGGCGGGCCAGCTGTGGCCCGCGCGCGCGGGCGGTTTCCCGTGGGCGACCTTCGGGATCAACGTCGTCGGTTGCGCGGTGATCGGCGTGTTCCTGGTCCTCGTGACCGAGATCCTCACCGTCCACCGGCTGGTGCGGCCGTTCTTCGGGACCGGGGTCCTCGGAGGGTTCACGACGTTCTCGACGTACACCGTCGACTTCCGGAAACTGGTGGGAGAAGGGCATCCGGCCACCGGCTTCGCCTACCTGGCGGGCACCCTGTGCGCGGCCCTGGCCGCCGTATGGCTCGCGGCCGGCGCGACACGCCGGCTCTTCGCGAGGAGGCAGACATGACGAGGTTGACCGGCAGCGCTCTGAGGTTGACCGTGTTGATCGGGGAGAACGACACCGTCAACCATCGACCGCTGTATGCGGAGATCGTGCACCGAGCGCACGCGGCGGGTCTTGCCGGGGCGAGCGTGTTCCGGGGCGTCGAGGGCTTCGGCGCGTCCTCGCGCGTGCACACGACCCGGCTGCTGTCCCTCAGCGAGGACCTGCCGGTCGCGGTAGTGGTCGTCGACACCGAGGAACGGGTCCGTGCCTTCCTGCCGCAGCTCGACGAACTGGTCACCGAAGGGCTGGTGACGCTGGAGCCGTGCGAGGTCGTCACGTACACCGGCCGCCCAGCAGAACCCGGCGAAACCGACAAAGCGAACAAGAAGGGTAAGAAGTCGTTGTGAACTGGCTGCTGGTCGCCGTCGGCGGCATGGTCGGGGCGCCCCTGCGCTACCTGACCGACCGCGCGGTGCAGTCCCGGCACGACTCGGTGTTCCCGTGGGGGACGTTCACCGTCAACGTCGTCGGGTGCCTGATCCTCGGCGCGCTGACGGGGGCCGCGTCCGCCGGGTCGGATCTGCGGCTGTTGCTGGGGACCGGCCTGTGCGGCGCGCTGACGACGTACTCGACGTTCTCCTACGAGACGCTCAGGCTGGCCGAGACGGGCGCGGGACTGTACGCGCTCGCCAACGTCGCGGGCAGTCTCCTCGCGGGGCTCGGGGCCGCCTTCGGGGGCGTGTGGATCGGGCAGACGTTCTGGTCGTAGCGGGGAAACGGGAGGAACGGCGCCCTACCCGGGACTGGTAGGACTGTCCCCCATCAGTCGTCCCCCCTCCCGCAGAACTGGATTCCATGAGCGTCACCATCTCTGTCGGCCAAGCCGTCGTCCTCGGAGTCGTCGAGGGAGTGACGGAGTTCCTCCCCGTCTCCTCCACCGGCCATCTGAAGATCACCGAGGGCCTGATGGGCATCTCCGTCGACAACCCGGCGGTCGTCGGCTTCTCGGCCGTGATCCAGGTCGGCGCGATCGCGGCCGTGTTCGTGTACTTCTTCAAGGACATCGTGCGGATCGTCTCGGCGTGGGGCCGGGGGATCGCGCACAAGGAGGAGCGCTACCACCACGACTACAAGTTCGCCTGGTGGGTGATCTACGCGACGATCCCGATCGTGATCGTCGGCCTCGCCGCGAAGCCGCTCATCGACGGCGCCCTCGGCTCGCTGTGGGTGGTCGCCGCCTCGCTGATCCTCGGCAGCGGCGTGATGTGGGCGGCCGACCAGATGGGCCGCCACAAGCGCGGCGAGGACGACACGTCGTTCAAGGACGCGATGCTGGTGGGAAGTTCGCAGATCCTCGCGCTGCTCTTCCCCGGCTTCTCCCGCTCCGGCGCCACCATGTCGACCGCGCTGATCCTCGACCTCGACCGGGTCGCGGCCACCCGCCTGTCGTTCTTCCTCGGCATCCCGGCGCTCACCGGGGCGGGCCTGTACGAGCTGAAGGACGCCCTCGGCGCGGGCGTGGGCGCGCTCCCGCTGGCGGTCGGTACGGGCGTGTCGTTCGCGGTCGCGTACGTCTCGATCGCCTGGCTGCTGAAGTTCGTCGCCAAGCACTCGTTCAACGCGTTCGTCGTCTACCGCATCGTCGTCGGCGTCCTGCTCTTCGGCCTGCTCGCGACGGGTGCGCTGAGCGCCTGATCAGATCACCGGGCGTGCGATCGGCTTTCAGCCCGCATGCCCGGTGAATTTTTCTTTTCGCTTGTCTTGACACCGCCTGGCGCGCAGCCGCACCATCACTCCCGTGAACCTGTCAGACAGCCAGACAGGTGGTTCGGGGCCCCGTCGCGTGAGCGCGATGGAGGCGGTCCTCACCCACCTCCGCCGCGCCATCGAACGCGGCCAGTACGCCATCGGCGACAAGCTCCCCTCCGAGGCCGAGCTCTGCCGCACCCTGGAGGTGTCCAGGCCCGTGCTCCGCGAGGCCCTGCGCGCCCTCCAGACGATGGGCCTGACGGTCGCCAAGACCGGCAAGGGCACCTTCGTGGTCGCCAACACCGTCGAGGACCCCACCTTCGGCGACTACGCGGCCAGCGACCTCCTCGAAGTGCGCCGCCACATCGAGATCCCGGTCGCCGGGTACGCAGCCCTGCGCCGCACCCCGGAGAACCTGGACCACCTCGCCCACCTCCTGGACCGCATGGAGCGGGAGACGGACACCACCGCGTGGGTCGCGATGGACACCCTCTTCCACCTGGCCGTCGCCGAAGCCGCCCAGAACCCGGTCTTCCGCCGGGTCATCGAGGAGATCCGCGACGCACTCGCGCGCCAGTCGGCCTTCCTCAACGAACTGGGCGGACGCCGCGAGCAGTCCAACCGCGAGCACCGGGCCATCGTCGAGGCCCTCATGGACGGTTCCGAGTCCGACGCCGTGGCGGCCATGAGCCACCACCTCGACCGCGTCGAGACGACCCTCACCGACATCGTGCGCACCCCGCGCGCGGAAACTCCCCTGGAAGGCGGACCCGAGGCGTGAGCGAACAGCACCTCAAAGACGAGACGCGCCCCTCGTCCCCGCACGTCGACGCCGGAGACGAGGGATACAGCAAGTCCCTCAAGCACCGGCACGTCAACATGATCGCCATCGGCGGCGCCATCGGCACCGGCCTCTTCCTCGGCGCCGGCGGACGCCTCGCCGACGCCGGACCCTCCCTCTTCATCGCCTACGCCGTCTGCGGGATCTTCGCCTTCCTCGTCGTACGAGCCCTCGGCGAACTCGTCCTGTACCGGCCCTCCTCCGGCGCCTTCGTTTCCTACGCCCGCGAGTTCCTCGGCGAGAAGGGCGCCTACACGGCCGGCTGGATGTACTTCCTCAACTGGGCCACCACCGGCATCGCCGACATCACCGCCGTCGCGACCTACACCCACTACTGGGGGATGTTCTCCGACATCCCGCAATGGGTGCTCGCATTGATCGCCCTGGCCGTTGTGTTGACCGTCAACCTCATCTCCGTCAAGATCTTCGGCGAGCTGGAGTTCTGGTTCGCGATCATCAAGGTGAGCGCGCTCGTCGTCTTCATGGTGATCGGGATCTTCCTGCTGGTCACCCAGCACGAGGTCGACGGCCACACCCCCGGACCGTCCCTGATCACCGACAACGGCGGCGTCTTCCCCAACGGCCTGCTGCCCATGCTGCTGATCATCCAGGGCGTCGTCTTCGCCTACGCCTCCGTCGAACTCGTCGGCGTCGCGGCGGGCGAGACCGAGAACCCCGAGCAGATCATGCCGAAGGCGATCAACTCGATCATGTGGCGCGTCGGCCTCTTCTACGTCGGCTCCGTCGTCCTCCTGTCGATGCTGCTCCCCTGGAACGTCTACAAGGCCGGCGAGTCCCCCTTCGTCACCGTCCTGTCCAACATCGGCATCCCGGCCGCCGGCGGCGTCATGAACCTCGTCGTCCTCACCGCCGCCATGTCCTCCCTCAACTCCGGCCTCTACTCCACCGGACGCATCCTGCGCTCCATGGCCGTCAACGGCTCGGCCCCCGCCTTCACCGCGAAGATGAGCCGCACCCAGGTCCCCTACGGCGGCATCCTGCTNNGCCTTCGAGATCGTCCTCAACTTCGCGGCCATCGGCATCCTCGCCACCTGGGGCATGATCATGGTCTGCCACCTGCTCTTCTGGCAGAAGACCCAGAAGGGCGAGCTGACCCGCCCGAGCTACCGGCTGCCGGGCTCCCCCT
The DNA here is from genome assembly GCF_001419795.1 of Streptomyces niveiscabiei. Classification (GTDB taxonomy): domain Bacteria; phylum Actinomycetota; class Actinomycetes; order Streptomycetales; family Streptomycetaceae; genus Streptomyces; species Streptomyces niveiscabiei. The sequence goes on along the minus strand of NZ_LIRL01000631.1, from coordinate 247 downwards.
GGACCGAACTCGTGACGCTGGCCTTCCTCGCCTCCGTCCTGGTCCTCATGTACGCCGACGGCGGCGCCGGACGCACCACCGTGCTGTGCCTGCCGCTGATCGTCGGAGCGCTCGTCGCCGGCTGGTACGCCATCCGGGGACGCCTCGCGCGCACCTCGACCAAGGCCGACGCGTGACCCCTGCGCCGGCCCACGACAACCCGCAGGCAGTGATGTTCAGCAGCACCCCCACCGACGCCCCCCTCATC
>NZ_LIRL01000630.1:3622-3875 GCF_001419795.1 Streptomyces niveiscabiei | reverse complement strand
GGGTACGGCGGCGCGTGGTCCCGGGACGCGAAGTGCCGTGCTGGGGCGGGCCGTTGGCGTCGCGTCGGGGTGGATCAGGCCGCGCGTGCGCAGGTGGGCGAGGTCCAGCATCACGGCGTACGTGCCCCGGCCGAGGGCGAAGGCGAGGTCGCGCGGGGTGCGGCGGCCGTTCGCCGCGTCGAGGAGCGCCGTGTGGCGGGCGCCGAGGGTTTCGGGGCGGGGCGTGTCGGTCGCGCGGAGTCTGGTGCGGGCC
>NZ_LIRL01000630.1:0-3564 GCF_001419795.1 Streptomyces niveiscabiei | reverse complement strand
CCGGGGCCCAGGGCGAGCGCGAAGGCGCCGTCGAACAGGGCTGCCGTGCAGGCGACTTCGAACTCCAGCGGGGTCAACACGCCGCGTTGCTGGAGCTGTTGGGCTAAGTCGCCGTGCGCCGCGCGGGCCGCCGTCCAGGAACTGTCGGCCACGCGGCCCGACTTGAGGAGGATCGACTCCGCGCTCGGGGCGCCGGGGGTGTCGACGGCGGTCACCAGTCCGGCGCGTACGTGAATCGTGCCACCGGGGGTGCCCGAGACGGTGACCGCGGCGTCGCGGCCCTCGGCGTGCAACGCGGCCAGCAGGGCGGGGAGGTTGCGCGGGGCCGGCGCGGGCGTCATGCGGTCACCTCTGCCGCGTACCGGCCCAAGTGGTGCAGGACCAGGGCGAGGTTGGCCTGACCGCGCTCCAGCGCGGCCGTCAGGAGCAGGGGGTCGCCCTGGCGCGGCACGGTCGCCACGACCAGCTGGCGGCTGCCGCCCGTGATGACGATGCTCTCCAACTCCCCTTGCGCGCCAGCCGCGTTGAGGCTGTTCTCGACCGACGCGGCGAGGCGGCTGCACTCCACGGCGTCCGAGCCGCCCTCCCCCGCGTCGCCGTACGTCAGTCCCGTGACCGCGTCGATGAGCGAGACACCCGTGACGCCCGGCAGATCCAGGAGGCGACTCAGGGAGGCTTCGACTGATGACAACGGGACTCCCCTTCACTTTTGCTTCACATCACAACTGAAGGCACAGTAGTTTAATCCGAAAGGTTCAGGACAGGGCGTCCGTCGCTCATTTTCTGACCCGTCGTCACATCGCCGGACCGCACAGAGTGAACAGAGCGAAGGGCAGCACATGAACATCGAGACAGCGCTCAAGGAAGCGATGACGATCGACGGCGCCCTGGGTGTCGCCCTCGTGGACTACGAGAGCGGGATGTCGCTCGGCGTCCTCGGCGGCGGCCCGGGCCTCGACCTGGAGGTCGCCGCCGCCGGCAACACGGAGGTCGTCCGCGCCAAGACCCGCACCCTCGAACTCCTCGGCATGCAGGACGCGGTCGAGGACATCCTCATCACCCTCGGCGCCCAGTACCACCTGATCCGCCCCCTCGCCAGCAGCAGCGGCACCCTGTTCCTGTACCTCGCCCTGGACCGGGGCCGCGGAAACCTGGCCCTGGCGCGGCACGCGCTGAAGCGCATCGAGGGCGAGCTGGAGATCTAGAACCGCCGGGCTCGCCCCAACTCGGCGTCACGGAAACGACGTTCAGCGCCCGGAGAACCACCGGGTCGCGGCCCCGGTCGTGCCGCCGCCCGGAAATGCGCGAGGGCGGAGCCGTCTCGGCCCCGCCCCCTCGTACGTGTTCCGCCCTAGCGGCCCCACGCCCACTTCAGGCGGTCCGCGCCCGACTTGTTGGTCGTGGCCAGCCAGGGGTTGGTGGCGGGGCCGGTCAGGGTCTGGAGGGAGTACGTGTCGCCCGTGCGCAGGCCGGGCCAGTAGACCGAGCCCATGTGGAGCTCGCGGAAGACGTCCGTGTCGGCCTGGATGAAGGAGATCTCGTTGTTGCCGACGTTGGAGCCGTTGTAGTCGAGGCCGCTGGTCATGGTCGCGCCGAACTCGTCGGCCACCGTGCGGTAGGCGCAGTCGCCGAGGCGGGTCTTGAGGTCGGTGACCCACTCGTCGTAGGTGCGGTTGCCCCAGAAGCCGTAGTGGTGCAGGGACAGGTACGTGCCCTTGAGGCGGGGGTCGGCGCAGACGGAGACGACGCTGTCGTTGTAGCCGCTGCCGCTGACGAAGATCCGGTTGCGCGGGATCTTGGGGAACGTGCCGATCCACTTCGCGGCGAGGTCGGCCCACTCGGTGGGCGTGTAGCCGTGCGGCTCGTTCATCGGCTCGAAGTAGACGAGGCTGTTGTGCTGGAACGCGCTGGTGACGGTCTTCCACATCGGCCAGTACGTCGCCGTGTCGTCGATGAACCCGTCCTTCTGGGTGCCGGAGCCCTCCCAGTAGGAGACGATCACCTTGAAGCCCTGGCGGGTGGCCGCGTCGATGACCGCGCGGTACGAGTGCCAGTAATTGCCGTTGACCGTGTACGGGTTGATCGGCAGGCGCACGGTGTTGGCGCCGAGGTTGGCCCGGAACGCGGAGATGATGCGGGTGGCCTTGTGGTACGTCTGCGCGTACGTGTCCGACAGCGAGAGCCCCGACAGCTGGACCTCGTCGTTGGCGTAGTTGTCGCGCGGGTCCGCCCAGTTGACGCCCTTGAACTGGCTGGTGTTCGGCGCGGGCGCGGCGTACCGGTCGGCGGCGGACGCCGGGACGCCGGCACCGAGCGCGGCGACACCGGCGAGGGCCACGGCGGTGGCGATCAGCGCACGCGTGCGGGGGCGCCGGGAGTTACGGGAGCGCAGGGGCACGGCAGTACCTTCTTACGGGAGGAACGCGGCTCGGCGTCGGCCTTGACCTGGGGTGATCGACGCGGTGTGAGTCTGGGTCGGGGTGCGCGACGTTGTCAAGGAGGTCGTGGGGAGATTTCGGAAAGCGCTTACCCTCCTGCGGTGGAGCCGTTGTCGGTGGTCGCTGCTAGCGTCCGCGACGTGACGGAAAGGGAGCGGCGCATCGCCCTCGACCATGTGCTCGCGCTCATCGCCGAGGCCCCGTGGAGTTCCTCGCTGGTGCTGCGCGGGAGCATGACGATGCCGGCCTGGGCCGGGGACGCGGCGCGCCCGCCGGGGGACCTCGACTGGGTCGTCCTGGAGGACGAGGTGGGCGTCGACCCCCTCGACCCGTACCCGTACGCCCGGCGCATCGAGGACGTCCAGCAGTGGCCGGAGGCGTTCGCGGGGGCGGCGCGCTACGACCTGTGGCGCGAGGAGGAGTTCGGCACGGGCGGACAGCGGGGCATCCTGCCGCCCGAGGGGCTGTCCTGGGTCGACTCCGAGGACGTCGACCCCAGCCCCCCGTACCAGGACCTGCTGGAGCGGGTCCGGGAACGGCCGTACGCGGGCGCGGGTGTCGTCCTGGACGCCGCCGGGGCGCGGGACGACGGGCAGTGGACCTACGCCGAGTACGACACCCCCGGCGTCCGCCTCTCGATCCCCTGGCGGCTCGAACACCCCGGCACGCTCACGGGAGTTGCCCAACTCGACTTCGCCCGCGACGAGTTGCTCCCCGAGCCGCCGGTCTGGACACTGGTCCCCCGCATCACCGACCGCCCGCCGACCCCCGTCCGCACGGCGTCCCGCGCCCTCTCCCTCGCCTGGAAACTCCGCTGGCTGCACACCGACGCGACAGCCCAAGGCCGGGCCCAGGGCAAGGACTTGTACGACGCGGTGCTCCTCGCGGAGTCCCCGCGCACCCACCTCTCCGGCCGCCTCCTGCGCCGGGTCCTCGGGGAGTTCGAGCCGGCGACGGTCACCGGATGGGAGGTGGAGTGGACCGGCGAGTTCGCCCGGCGGGGCACGGCACGGGAGTGGTCGGGGCGGTTGCGGCGGGCGCTGGAGTCCCGGTTCTGACGCACCGTCATATGCGCCCGGCCCGGGGCGGCTGACGCACCGTCACCCGCACCGGGCCGGGCGCATAT
>NZ_LIRL01000063.1 GCF_001419795.1 Streptomyces niveiscabiei | reverse complement strand
GGGCGGGGGCAGAGGTCGGTCAGCTGCCGGGCGGCCGGCAGCGGCGGGGGAACACCACTCGCGCGCTGCCGCACGAGCCGTCGGTGCTGTTCGTCGACGAACCGTCCACGGGACTCGACCCGCGGTCGAGGCTGTCCGGGCACGACCAGCTGACGGCGCTGCACGCACGGGGTGTGACGGCATTGATCACCACGCACGACGGGAAGGCGGCGGCACGCCTTCGCGGCCACGGGGGGCTGCTCGCCGACGTCGGTGACGCGGGCCCGGAACGGGTTGCGTACGACGGCGTGCTCACCGGGATCACCGCGCCGGCTGTCGACGTCGTCGTCCTCGCCCTGTCCGTCCCGGGGTTCGGGGCGGCGGCCGTACGCGATGCCCGCCCGGCGCGCTCGAGTGACCCTCAGGTTTCCCACCGGACAAAGGAGTTGGCCATGAGCGACGTTGCTCGACCGACGGGCGGCACGCCCGGGAGCGGACGGGTCGTGGTGACCGGCGGCGCCGGGTTCCTCGGCTCCCACCTGTGCCGTGTCCTGCTCGGCGCGGGCCGGGAGGTGGTGTGCGTCGACAACCTGTGCACCGGCCGTCCGGCGAACGTCGCCGACCTGGCCGGGCATCCCCGGTTCCGGTTCGTGGAGGCGGACGTCACCGAGCCGCTGGCGATCGACGGGCCGGTGTCGGCCGTGGCGCATCTGGCGTGCGCGGCGTCCCCCGTCGACTACTTCGAGCTGCCCGTCGCCACGCTGCGCGCGGGCGGCCACGGCACGTACAACATGCTGGAGCTGGCCCGGGCGAAGGGCGCGCGTTTCCTGCTGGCGTCCACGTCCGAGGTGTACGGCGATCCCCTGGTCCATCCGCAGACCGAGGAGTACTGGGGGAACGTGAACCCGGTCGGGCCGCGTGCCGTGTACGACGAGTCGAAGCGGTTCTCCGAGGCGATGGCGGTCGCGTTCCGCAAGGAGTTCGGGGTCAGCACGGGCATCGCCCGCATCTTCAACTCCTACGGCCCCTTCATGCGCGCCGACGACGGCCGGGTCGTACCGGCCTTCATCACGCAGGCGTTGCGCGGGGAGCCGCTGTCGGTGATGAGCGACGGGCGCCAGACGCGGTCGCTGTGCTACGTGGACGACACGGTCGACGGGCTGGTGGCGCTGCTGGACAGCGCGGAGGCGGGCCCGGTGAACCTGGGCAACCCGAACGAGATCACCGTTCTCGAACTCGCCGGGCTGATCGTGGAGATCACCGGCAGCCGCTCCCCGCTGACGTACATCGCGCCGCATCCGGACGACCCCCGGCGCCGCAAGCCGGACATCGCGCGGGCGCGCACGCTGCTCGGCTGGGAGCCGCGCGTCGCCCTGTCCGACGGTCTGAAGCGGACCGTCGAGTGGTTCACCCAGGCCGAGGCCCAGGCGGTCACCAGAGGCAGAGCACGCCCCGGTGACCGCCGGCTGCACTAGGGCCGGGTCGTGGCCCGGCCCACTCCCATGCAGGTCAGGCCGAGGCCGGTCAGGCGGTCCCGGTCGAGGGCGTTGCGGCCGTCGTACAGGAGGCTGCCGCGCATCCTGTCGGCGACCTCAGCCCAGTCGGTGTCCTGGAGGTCGGCCCACTCGGTGACGACGATCAGGGCGTCGCAGTCCTCGGCGGCCTCGGCGACCGTCTTGGCGCGGCGGACGCGGGTCCAGGGGTCGCTGGAAGGGAGGCGGGCCATGGGGTCCCAGCCGGTGACCTCGCAGCCCTCGGCGAGGAGGCGGGAGGCGATGACGGCGGAGGGGGCCTCGCGCATGTCGTCGGTGTCGGGCTTGAAGGTGAGGCCGAGCAGGGCGATACGGCGTCCTTCGAGGCCGCCGAGTTCCTGTTTGATCCGCTGGACGGCGCGGCGGGGCTGGAGGTCGTTGACCTCGATGACGGCCGACAGCAGCTGGAAGGGGTAGCCGCTGTTGGAGGCCATGGCGCGCAGGGCGCGGGAGTCCTTGGGGAAGCAGGAACCGCCGTAGCCGAGGCCCGCGCCCAGGAAGTGCGGGCCGAGCCGGTGGTCCATGCCGACGGCGCGGGCGACCTCGACGACGTCGGCGCCGGTCTTCTCGCAGACGGCGGCGATCTCGTTGATGAACGTGATCTTCGTGGCGAGGAGGGCGTTGGCGGCGAGCTTGACCATCTCGGCGGAGGGCACGGTCATGATCTCGACGGGGCCTTCGACGCCTTCGTGGAGGTCGGCGACGAGGCGTGCGGTGGCCTCGTCGGCGGAGCCGACCACCACCCGGTCGGGGCGCAGGAAGTCCTCGACGGCGCGTCCCTCGGCGGTGAACTCGGGGTTGGCGGCGTAGCCGACGTGCGCGAGGCCGGCCGCGTCGAGGGCGCGGCGGACCTTCTCGCCGGTGCCGACGGGCACGGTCGACTTGAGGACGACGGCCTTGAGGTGCGCGGCGCCCTCGATGTCGGCGACGACGGACCAGACCCGGGAGAGGTCGGCGTCCCCTGACGCGGTGGGCGGGGTGTCGACGCAGATGTAGGCGACGTCGGCCCCGTCCAGGGCGTCGGCGGCGTCCAGGGTGAACGTCAGCCGCTCGCGGTTCTCGCGGATCAGGTCTTCGAGTCCGGGCTCGTAAATGGGGATGCGGCCCGCGTTCAGCATGTCGACGCGCTCGGGGACGATGTCCCGTACGACGACCCGGTGCCCCAGCGCGGCCAGGCAGGCACCGGTGACCAGACCGATGTAGCCGGCGCCGAATACGCCCACGCGCATGGCAGGCCCTACCTCTCCGATTCGTCCGCGGCACGCGGCGCGCGCATGCCCTGTTCCTCCACGCCCGGTGCTGCGGAGATCCACGGCCCGGCGTCGGTCGGAGCGTACCGGAGGTGCCTTCCCTGCGTATGAGGTGTCCCCGTCCGTGAGTTGGAGGGGCGGGCGCGTGTCCGTCAGGTGCGCAGGGCGCCGGTCATCTCGGTGACGAGGGTCTGGGCGTGGGGGGTGACGAAGAAGTGTCCGCCGTCGAAGATCCGCAGCCGGAACTCGGCCTCGGTCAGGCCGGACCAGGCGCGCAGTTCGTCTTCGTCGGCGCGTGGGTCGTGGGTGGCGCCGAAGACGGTGAGCGGGGTGGTGAGGGCGGCCTCGGGGACGTACCGGTAGGTCTCGTTGACCTCGAAGTCGGCGCGCAGGGTGGGCAGGAAGACGTCCAGGAGGTCGGGGTCGCCCAGGACGGATTCGGGGGTGCCGCCGATCTCCCGCAGGTGCGGGACGAGTTCGGGGGCCGGCAGGGCGTGCAGGTTGGGGCGGGTGT
>NZ_LIRL01000629.1 GCF_001419795.1 Streptomyces niveiscabiei | reverse complement strand
TCCATCGACCACCCGGTCGCGGGGGACGCGACCGGGTGGTCGATGGAGGAGCGGCTCTACAACCAGGTGTGGGGCATGTTCGAGGACTACGCGCGCACGACGGCCGCCTACCGCAGCGCCGTCGACTTCGCGGACGCGCGCATGGAACGTGAGCTGGACGAGGCGCTCGCGGACCCGCGCGCGCGGATGGGCGGGCAGGCCGACGCCGCGCGGGAGGCGGCGCGCGCGAAGCACACGCAGCTGATGGACCAGGCGCGCGAGGTGCTCGACCGGGACCTGGTGCAGCTTGTCGCCGAGTCCGAGGTCGTCGAACCCGCGCTCCCGCCGTCCTACGCGGCCTGGGACAACCCCGTCTGGCACGCCTACCGGGTCCCCGAGGAACCCCCCATGGCCCTGCGCCTGGGCGACCTGCGGCTGCCGGAGAGCGAGCGGCTGCGCATCCCGATGCTGGTCAGGCTGCCGCTGGAGCGGGGGCTGTGGATCGACAGCGGGGCGGTCGGCGCGGCGGACGGCGCGGTCGTCGACGCGTACGACGTACGGCGGCTCGCGATGGACACGGCCGTCGCGCACGTGGCCCGGCTGCTCGCGGCGCACCCGGCGGGCGCGCTGGCGGTGCACGTCGTGGACGCGGCCGGTTCGGCGGCGTCGTCCCTGGCCCCGCTGGCCGGAGCGGGCGTGCTGGCCGGGCCGCCGGCCGTGGGCGCCGCCGGGGTCGCGGACGTCCTCGGGCGGCTCACGCAGCGCGTCGACCTGGTGCAGATGGCGGTGCGCGGCGGCGCCCCGGACGCGCTGCCGCCCGACTTCGACACCGCGCACCAGCTCCTCGTCGTGAACGACTTCCCGCACGGCTTCGACGACCGCGCGGTGACGCAGCTGCGCTACCTCGCGGACGAGGGCCCGGCCGTCGGCGTGCACCTGATGATGGTCGCCGACCGGGAGGACGCGACCGCGTACGGCCCGCTGCTCGACCCGCTGTGGCGGTCCCTGCTGCGGCTGACGCCGGTGCCGGACGACTACCTCGCCGACCCGTGGGTGGGGCACGCGTGGACGTACGAACCGGCGCTCGTGCCGCCCGGCAGCGGGGTGCTCCAGCAGGTGCTCGCGCAGGTCGCGGCAGCTCGCACCAAGCCCTGGTAAAGCGCCCTGACCTGCGTTTTTGATCTTTCTTTTGCCAATCGCTTTACCGTTCCTTGGTGATTGGGGTACTGTTTTCCGTACGGAGGGGAGTACTCCCTGACAACTGCGGCGTACCCGTCAATACGGATCAGGCCAGATCCCGGGGCGTCGGCCCACACGTGGGTGGAAGAGACCTCCGGCAGCGCGACGCGACGCTGAGTATCTGCCGTTACGTACTGCCGGAGGCGCAGCAGTGGATGTTTCCCTGACCCTGTGGGTCCTGACGATCGTGGGCCTCAGTGCCCTCATCGCGGTCGACTTCTTCATCGGCCGCAAACCGCACGACGTGTCCATCAAGGAGGCGGGGATCTGGACGGTCGTCTGGATCGCCCTCGCCGGGCTCTTCGGCCTCGGCCTCGCGATATTCGGCGGCGGTGAGCCCTCGGGCGAGTTCTTCGCCGGGTTCATCACCGAGAAGTCGCTGAGCGTCGACAACCTCTTCGTCTTCATCCTGATCATGGCGAAGTTCTCGGTGCCCACGCAGTACCAGCAGCGGGTCCTGCTCATCGGCGTCCTCATCGCCCTGGTCCTGCGGGCGATCTTCATCGCCGCCGGGGCCGCGATCATCGCCAACTTCTCCTGGGTCTTCTACATCTTCGGCGCCTTCCTCATCTGGACCGCCTGGAAGCTCATCCAGGAGGCGCGCGCCGACGAGGAGGACGAGGAGTTCGAGGAGAACAAGCTCCTCAAGGCCGCCGAGAAGCGCTTCGGCGTCGCCGACCGCTACCACGGCACCAAGCTGTGGATCCAGGAGAACGGCAAGCGGGTCATGACCCCGATGCTGGTCGTCATCCTCGCGATCGGCACCACGGACGTCCTGTTCGCGCTCGACTCCATCCCCGCGATCTTCGGCCTCACCCAGGACCCGTACATCGTCTTCACCGCCAACGCGTTCGCCCTCATGGGCCTGCGCCAGCTGTACTTCCTCCTCGGCGGGCTGCTGCGCAAGCTGGTCCACCTCAGCTACGGCCTCTCCGTCATCCTCGGCTTCATTGGCGTCAAGCTGGTCCTGCACGCGCTGCACGAGTCGGGGCTGCACGTCCCGCAGATCAGCATCCCGGTCTCCCTGGGCGTCATCTGCTCGGTCCTGGTCGTCACGACCATCACGAGCCTGAGGGCCTCCAAGAAGCAGGCGGAGGCCGAGGCGGCGCAGGACGGCACCGGGTCCGGCACCGAGTCCTCGCCGAAGGACAGCATCAGCAGCTGATCCCCGTACCGCCCCGAGTGGTGCTCCGGCCGTGCGCCGGGGCACCACTCGGCTGCGCCGGACCCCCTTGGAGCTCCACATGCACCCCCGCACCCCGTCTGCGACGATCGCCGCATGATCACTGGGCTTCGGGCGCTCACCGCCCGCTGGACGACGGCGATCCCGGTACTGGCGGTCGTCCTCCTGGTGTTCACGTGGGGCCGCGACCTGCCCGGCGCGGTCGTCGCGCTGGTCACCCTGGTCCTCGCCGGAGCCGTCCTCGCGGCCGTCCACCACGCCGAGGTCATCGCCCACCGGGTCGGCGAACCCTTCGGCTCGCTGGTCCTCGCGGTCGCCGTCACGATCATCGAGGTCGCCCTGATCGTCACCCTCATGGTGGACGGCGGCGACAAGAGCTCCACGCTCGCGCGGGACACCGTCTTCGCCGCCGTGATGATCACCTGCAACGGCATCCTCGGCCTGTGCCTGCTCGTCGCCTCGCTGCGGCACGGCACGGCGGTCTTCAACCCGGAGGGCACCGGCGCCGCGCTCGCGACCGTCGCGACGCTGGCCGTGCTCAGCCTGGTCCTGCCGACGTTCACGACCAGCAAGCCGGGACCGGAGTTCTCCACGGTCCAGCTCACGTTCGCCGCGCTGTCGTCCCTCGTCCTGTACGGCCTGTTCGTGGCGACCCAGACCGTACGGCACCGCGACTACTTCCTGCCGGTCACCCACGACGGCGACGTCCTGGACGCCGACGACCATGCCGACCTGCCGAGCGTCCGGACGGCGTACGTCAGCCTCGGCCTCCTCGGCCTCGCCCTGATCGGCGTGGTCGGCCTCGCCAAAGGCGTCTCCCCGACGATCGAGTCGGGCGTCGAGTCGGCCGGACTGCACCACGCGGTCGTCGGCGTCGTCATCGCCCTGCTGGTCCTGCTCCCCGAGACCATCGCCGCCCTGCGGGCCGCCCGCCGCGACCGCGTCCAGACCAGCCTCAACCTCGCCCTCGGCTCCGCCATGGCCAGCATCGGCCTGACGATCCCGGCCGTCGCCCTCGCCTCCGTCTGGCTCTCCGGCCCGCTCGTCCTCGGACTCGGCTCGACCCACATGGTCCTGCTCGCCCTGACCGTCGTCGTCGGCTCCCTGACGGTGGTGCCGGGGCGGGCCACGCCGCTGCAAGGGGGCGTGCACCTCGTGCTGTTCGCCGCGTACCTGGAGCTGGCGGTCAACCCGTGACGCGGTCCACCGCGGGCCCTCGTACGACCGCCACCGGCCGTGTCTCCGGCAGCAGCGCGAAGCAGCCCAGGCTCACCAGCGCCACCGCCGTCAGGTACGCCGCCACTCCCCACGGCACCCGGCCGGAGCCCTCGGCCAGCGCCGTCGCGACGACCGGGGTGAGCGCGCCCCCGATGACCCCGCCGAGGTTGTAGCCGACCGCCGCACCCGTACAACGGACGCGCGGTTCGTAGAGTTCCGGCAGATACGCGCCGATCGCGGCGAACATCAGGGTGAACGCGAGCAGCGCCCCCAGGATCCCGAGGAACATCGGCAGCGGCTCACCGGTCGCCAGGAGCACGACCGCCGGGAACATCCACAGCGCCGTCAGCACGCACCCGGTCATGCACACCGGCCGCCGCCCGAACCGGTCCCCCAGGTGAGCCACGAACGGGGTGAGCACCCCCTGCACGACGACGGCGGCCATGACACACGTCAGCATGACCGTACGGCTCACGCCGAGCCGTTCCGTCGCGTGCGCGAGCGACCAGGTCGTCACCGCGTAGAAGACCGCGTACCCGGCGGCCAGCGCTCCGGCCGTCAGCAGGAGGAGCCGCCAGTGGCGGACGAACACCTCGACGAGCGGCACGCGCGCGTGGTCGTCGATCTCCAGGAAGCGCGGGCTCTCCGCGAGGGACGACCGCAGCCACAGCCCCGCGACCGCGAGGACCCCGGCGGCCCAGAACGGCACCCGCCACCCCCAGGACGCGAACTGCGCCTGCGAGAGCCCCGCCGACAGCCCCAGCATCACCCCGTTGGCGAGCACGAACCCCACGGCACCTCCCACGGGCGGAAAGCTCGACCACAGAGCGCGCCGCCCGGGCGGCGCGTGCTCCGCCGTCAGCAGCACCGCTCCACCCCACTCGCCGCCGAGCCCCAGCCCCTGGAGGAACCGCAGCACGAGCAGCAGCACCGGCGCGGCCACCCCGATCGAGGCGTACGACGGGACGCAGCCGACCGCGACGGTCGACGCACCCGTCAGGAGCAGCGACACCACCAGCACCGGACGCCGCCCGTGACGGTCGCCGACATGCCCGAACAGCACCGCCCCCAGGGGACGCGCGACGAACCCGACCGCGAACGTCCCGAAGGCCGCCAGCGCGCCCGCGAGGGGCGAGAACGTCGGGAAGAACAGGGGCCCCAGGACGAGCGCCGCCGCCGTCCCGTAGACGGAGAAGTCGTAGAACTCGATCGCCGTCCCCGCGAGAGAGGCGGCGGCGAGCCGGGGCATGGAGGGTGGTGATGCCGGTGCTGTCACCGTGTGTACAGGCTGCATACCGCGTCAACCAGCCGTGACCACCGTGAGTCACGGCGGCGCACGGAGCATCGGGGGCGCGCCCCGGCGGCTCAGTAGTGCACGACGACGCGCCGCGCGGGACCGTCGACCCGTACGACACCGCCGTAGGGGACGACGACCTGAGGGTCCGTGTGGCCGAGGTCGACGTCGAAGACGGCCATCGTGTCCGGGGCGTACGTCTTCAGCGCCCGCTCGACCGCCGCTCGCTGGTCGGCGGCGTACTGTGCGCTCGCCTGAGGGCCGTTCGGCCGCTCCAAGGACCAGGTCTTCGCCCGGCCCATGAGAAGCGCCGGGAACCGCCTCAGGAGGCCGCGCTCGCCCATGCTGCGCAGGACGCCGAAGACCTCCGAGGCGCTCGGGAGATCCTCGGACGTCTCCAGGAACAGCACGCCGCCGTCGTACACCGAAGGGTCCGCGGAGATCTCGCGGTCGGCCATCAGGAGCCAGGCCAGGATCTCCACGTTGCCGCCCCAACTGCGTCCCTCCACCACGCGGTCGGCGTTCAGCCAGGTCCAGCCGGTGCCGGGGCGGGTCTCGGGCGCGCGCGTGAAGGTCTCCGGTTCGGCCCAGTCGCCCTCGACGTCGCTCCAGCGCGCGGCGGGGCGCAGTTCGTAGGGGCCCGAGGTGAACAGGGCCGCGCGCAGGGAGTCGGCGCTCTCGCCGTCCATGGCGAGCGGGCGGCCGAACTGCACCATGACGCTTCCGCCGTGGTAGCCCACGATCCCGGTGCTGTACAGGTAGGCCAGCAGGTTGGTGTTGTCGCTGTACCCGAAGAACGGCTTCGGGTGCGCGCGGATCAACTCCCGGTCCAGGAAGGGCAGGACGGTGATCTGGTCGTCGCCGCCGATC
>NZ_LIRL01000628.1 GCF_001419795.1 Streptomyces niveiscabiei | reverse complement strand
CTCAGCCGACTCAGCCGACTCGGGTAACTCGGGTGACCTGGACGACGCCAGGGCGCGAAGCGCCACCCCGTCCGCCGCCCTGGACATCCGCCGCGTCACCACCCCCGCCCAACTCGCCGACTACGCCCGGATCCTCGCCGCCAACTGGACCCCGCCCTCGGACACGGTCCGCCGCTTCTACGCCCAGGCCGACGCCCTCGCCCCCGACTCCCCGGCCCGCTACCTCGTGGGCTACGCCGATGGCACCCCCGTCTGCACCGCCGAGGTCTTCCTCCACGCCGGGGTCGCCGGCATCTACAACATCGCCACCCTCGCCGCCCACCGCCGACGCGGATACGGCGGCGCCATCACCCTCGCCGCCCTCCGCACGGCCCGCGCCCACGGCCACCGCATCGCCGTCCTCCAGGCATCCCCTGAAGGGGAAACGGTCTATCGGCGCCTGGGGTTCCGTACCTGCGGCCGGTTCACGGAACACGCGGTGACACCGTAGGTGCCCGTGCGCGATGCGCCTACAGGAACGCGAGGAACCGGTCGGTGAACTCGGCGGTGGTCGCGGTGCCGCCGAGGTCCCGCGTCCGTACGTCCGTCTCCGCCAGCAGCCTCGCCATCGCCGCGGTGACCTCCTGCGCCGCCTCGGGATGGCCGAGGTGGTCCAGCATCAGCGCCGCCGACCAGATCGCGCCCAGCGGGTTGGCGACACCCTGGCCCGCGATGTCGGGGGCCGAGCCGTGGACCGGCTCGAACATCGAGGGGTACTCCCGCTCGGGGTTGAGGTTCGCGGACGGCGCGATGCCGATGGAACCGGCGACGGCGGCGGCCAGGTCGCTGAGGATGTCACCGAAGAGGTTGGAGGCGACGACGACGTCGTAACGCTGCGGCTGGAGCACGAACTTGGCGGCCAGCGCGTCGATGTGCTCCTGGTTCCAGGACATTTCGGGGAAGCGCTCGGCCCGCTCGGCGACGAGCTGGTCCCAGAACGGCATGGTGTGCACGATGCCGTTCGACTTCGTCGCGGACGTGAGCCGCCCACCCCGCCGCGCGGCGAGCCCGAAGGCGTGGTCGAGGACCCGGGTGACACCCGCGCGCGTGAACACGGCTTCCTGTACGGCGAGTTCCTCCGGGAACCCGGCGTTCATCCGGCCGCCGACCTCGCTGTACTCGCCCTCGCTGTTCTCCCGGACCACCACGAAGTCGACCTCCCCCGCACGGGCCCCGCGCACCGGGCTCTCGACGCCCTCGAAGACCCGGATCGGCCGGAGATTGACATATTGCCGGAACCCCCGCCGGATCGGGATCAGCAGCCCCCACAGCGAGACATGATCGGGAACCCCCGGGTACCCCACGGCCCCCAGCAGGATCGCGTCCTTGTCCCGGAGTTGGTCGAGCCCGTCGTCCGGCATCATCGCGCCCGCGCGCAGGTAGCGCTCGCAGGACCAGTCGTACGACGTGTAGGTCAGCCCGAAGCCGTGCCGGCGCCCGAGGAGGTCGAGCACCTGCTGGGCCGGTGGCAGGACTTCGGCGCCGATGCCGTCGCCGGGGATGAGGGCGATGTGGTGGTTGGTCATGCCGTCGATTCCAGCAAAGGGGCTGGTGGGGCGTCCAAGACGGAGTTCGGATCTGGCTGATAGGGGGTGCTTATCAGGGGGGAGGAGGGCGGCCCGGCGCCGGGCCACTAGACATCCGTGCCGCCCGCGCCCGAGTCGACGACGGCCGTGTCGGCGGCGACCTCCAGGAACGCCGAAGCCGCCGGTGACAGCGCGTCGTGCCGGCTCACCAGCGCGATGTCCAACACCGTCAGCGGCTCGATGCCCATGACGTGCACCCCTGTCTGCCGGGCGATGGCCCGCCACGACTCGGTGACGACGGCCGCCCCGACCCCGGCGAGCACCAACGGCAGCAGCGCCACCCGGTGCTCGGTCTCGACGGCCACGGTGAAGTCGACGCCCCGCGCGCGCAGGCCGTCGACGTACGCGCGCAGCCCCGTGCCGGGCTGCCCCACGATCAGCCGCTGCCCGGCCAGCTCCTCGCTGCTCACGGCCGTACGACCGGCCAGCGGACTGTCCGGCGGGACCATCAGCAGCAGCCGCTGCGGGCCCAGCGTGTGCACGGCGACCTCGCTCCCGGCCGGCGGCCCGACGGACGCCAGCAACCCCAGCTCGACGGCGCCCGTCCGCACCATGTCGATCACCTCGCGGGGCGTCAGGGCGGCCCTGACCGCGACGCACACTCCCGGGTGACGCCGGCTGAACCCGGCGATCAGCGTGGTCAGCGGCTCCACCGCCTGCGACGGCGAACACGCCACATCCAGCCGCCCGGTACGCAGTTCGCGCACGGCCTCGACGCTCGACCGCGCCGTCCGCAGACTCCGTACGGCCTCGCGGGCCGGTCCGATGAGCGCCCGCCCCGCCTCCGTGAGGACGGCCCGGCGCCCGATCCGCTGGAAGAGGTCCGTACCGAGATCCCGCTCCAGCGCCCGCACAGCCTGCGACAACGACGGCTGCGACACGTACGACGCCGTCGCGGCGCGGTGGAAGCCCCCGTGGTCGACGATCGCGAGGAAGTACTCCAACTGCCTGATGTCCACGCACACCCCTTCGGCCGGACACTCGCCCAGAACACCCCATCGAAGCACCGAACCCGCCTGCTACCTGAGAGGGAGGGCGCCGGCTCATACCCGAGAGGTCGGTCATTCGGCCGAGGCGAGGACCGGAAACGGCTGCGGAGTGTGGCCGTTCGGCCGATCCGCGGTGACCGGCTGTGACGAGACAGTGAAGACGGAACCCCGCTGGTCCCCCTCGCTCCAACTCGTCGCAGGAGTACGGCCATGTCGATACCGTCGCTCGAAACCCCGCCCGTACGGACGGCCGCCCGCCTGCTGCCGGCCGCCTGGTACTGGTGGGCCTGCGCGGGGTTCGCCCTCGCGCTGGCGTCGGTCACGACGCTCACCTCGCACCGGGTGTGGGGGCTGTGCGCGGCCGTCGGGTACGGGGGAGCGGCGCTGGTGGCACGCAGGACGGGGAGCCCGTGGGGATGGGCGAGCGCGAGATGGGCGCTGGCCGGGTCGGTCCTGGCGCCGCTCGCCGCGCTGATGGTGACGGGCGTCGCGCAGTCCGAGGTGGACGTCGTCCAGCACTCGGGGAGCCTGCTGCTGAGCGGCGGGAGCCCGTACGTGTCCCAGCCGGTCGAGGTCGGTGACTACAACCCGTATCTGCCGGGGATGGCGCTGTTCGGGCTGCCGCACGCGGCGCTGGGCGACGTGCCGCTCGCCGACGCCCGGCTGTGGTTCGCGGTGATGTTCCTGCTGACGCTGGGAACGGCCGCGAGGCTGGGCGCGGGGACGGCGGCCCGCCGGGAGCGGCGCCGGGAGGCCACGGCGATCGTGCCGCTGCTGGCCGTGTTCCCCGCCGTCGCGCTGCCGCTCGCCGTCGGCGGGGTGGACCTGCCGGTGATCGGGCTCATGTGCCTCGCGCTGACGCTGGCGGGCAGGCCCGGCACGGGGACCGGTGCCGGGGTGGCGATGGGGGCAGCGGCGGCGCTGAAGTGGACGGCCTGGCCGCTCCTGCCGGTGGGGCTGGTGCTGGTCGCGGCGGTGTCGGGACGTCGCGCCGCCGTGCGGGCCGGGTGGGTGTCCCTGGTGGTGGCGTGCGCGGTCGTGGTGCCGTCGGCACTGGCCGACCCGAGGGCGTTCGTGGAGCAGGTGGTGCTGTTCCCGCTCGGCGCGGGGCACGCGGGCTCCCCGGCGACCAGTCCGCTGCCCGGGTATCTGCTGGCCACGTACGTGCCGGGCGGCCGGACCCTCGCCGTGGCCGCGCTGGCGGTGAGCGCCGTGGCGATCGCGGTGTCGCTGGTGGTGCGCGGGCCGCGCACGGTCGTCGCCGCGGCGGACCGGCTGGCGCTGGGCCTCGGGCTGGCGATGTGCCTGATGCCGGCGACGCGGTTCGGGTACCTGGTGTATCCGATGGTGCTGCTGGTGTGGTTCCGGCGGGAGACGTGGACGGGGTGGGCGACGCGGGTGGTGCGGTGGGCGCCGGCCGGTCACCGGGGTGTGGTGGTCCGGGGCGGGATGGGCCGGGGAAGAAGCGAAGGGCCCGCCTCCTCGGCGGAGGCGGGCCGGGGGGTGAGGGAATGTCAGCCGACGGTGTAGGCGTAGGGG